>NZ_VRVG01000055.1:0-33768 GCF_008040085.1 Methylobacterium sp. WL7
GAGCGGTTGGGTGCCGAGGGGTTGAGAGCAAGCCCCAGTTCGAGCCGGTCGAAGCGAGATGATTGCGCGCGGGGGTCCTGCGCGTTACGTTGCCTGATCATACGATTTGTTGAACGTCATCGGAGCATCGCCATGGCTGGAGATCGTTCGCAGCCGAGGCAGGCCTCAGGGACTGAGACAGCCCTTGCCCCTTCCGTTGCCGCTGTCATGGCCCGCGCGCAGGAAAGCGGCCTGACCCGGGGCAAGGCCAGCCGGATCTCCGGACGCGTCGCGCCGGAATTGATCGAACGCGCCAAGGCCCGGACGGGGCTTCACTCCGATACCGCGCTGATCGAGTTCGCGCTCGCCAACATCGCCATCGAGGATGGCTTCGCGGACGTATTCCGCACGCTGCGGGCCTCGGTCGACCCGGAACTCGACCTGAGCTTCTAGCGAGTGGCCTTCACCTTCAAGGCTGCGGAACGGCTGCGTCGGCAGGCACCGAAGACGGCGTTGCAGCGCCGGGACGATACCGCACTGCCCTTCCTGGAGGGGCAGGCGCAGGCGGGCCGTCCGCTCCTGCTCGATACCTGCGTCTACATCGACCAGATGCAGGGGAGGGCGCCGCCCCTGGTCGAGGATCTCCTCGGCATCCGGATCGTGAACCACAGCACTGTCGCCATCCAGGAGTTGATGCACACGGTAGGGGTCCTCGATCCCAAGGACCCTCGCAGCGCCCAGGCCGTCGCGGCAATCGGAACCGCGATCGACGCGATGCCGCCGCACCGGATCTTCACGCCCGACGCCGAGATCCTGGGAAGCGCCGCCGTCTATGCGGGCATGCTCTGCCGGATCCAGGGCTATGCAAAGGACGACCGCATGGGCGCACTCCACGCTTGCGTCCTGTTCCTGCAGGCGCTCAAGCTCGGCTTCTGCGTGCTCACGCGCAACCTCAGGGACTTCGACGCCCTGTTGCAACTCCGCCCGGATAGCCAGGTCCTGTTCTATCGAACGTGACCCCACAGCCTACCACTTGGTCCCCGCGCCATTTTTCGCACGCTGGCCGTCTCATCACGTCGCCATACCTGCGCTGCGGGAACCGGATCGTGCGCGGGGCCTTCTCCCACGACAATGATCCCTGCCGCGCTTGTCCCCCGGGGCGCACGGCCAACGACGAGGACCGTGGCCCGATGCGGCGCGCCCACAGCATGGATTTCGGAGCCGAGATGGTGGGGGGCGGCGTGCGCTTCGCGCTCTGGGCGCCGACCGCCCAGAGCGTCGAACTCGTCGTCGACGGCGTCGCGCATCCGCTGCCGGAATCCGGCGGCGGGTGGCGGCGCACCGCCCTGCCCGGGGTGAAGCCCGGCGCCCGCTACGGCTTCCGGGTCGACGGCGACCTCGTGGCGCCGGACCCGGCCTCGCGCTTCCAGCCGGACGACGTCTCGGGCCTCAGCGAGGTCATCGATCCGCGCGCCTTCGCGTGGACGGACGAGGCCTGGACCGGGCGCCCGTTCGAGGAGGCGGTGATCTACGAGTGCCATGTCGGCACCGCGACCCCGGAGGGCACCTATGCCGCCCTGCAGGCGCGCCTGCCCGATCTCAAGGCGCTCGGCGTCACCGCGATCGAGCTGCTGCCGCTCGCCGACTTCAAGGGCTCGCGCAACTGGGGCTACGACGGGGTCCTGCCCTACGCCCCCGACGGCGCCTATGGCCGCCCGGACGACCTCAAGCGCCTGATCGACGCCGCCCACGGGCTCGGGCTGATGGTCTACCTCGACGCGGTCTACAACCATTTCGGGCCGGCCGGGAATTACCTGCACGCCTACGCCAAGACCTTCTTCACCGAGCGCCACCAGACCCCGTGGGGCGCCGGCATCAACTTCGACGGCAAGGAGAGCGGCGCCACCGTGCGGCAGTTCTTCATCCAGAACACCCTGTACTGGCTGGAGGAATACCATTTCGACGGTCTGCGCTTCGACGCCGTCCACGCCATCCTCGACGATTCCCCGCGCCATTTTTTGGCCGAGCTCGGTGAGACGGTCCGCAAGACCTTCCCGGACCGCGACATCCACCTGATGCTCGAGAACGAGGCCAACCAGGCGCGCTGGCTCGAGCGCGACGGCGCCGGGCGGCCGAAGATGCACGACGCGCAATGGGCCGACGACCTGCACCATTGCTGGCACGTGCTGCTCACCGGCGAGGACGCCGGCTATTATCAAAGCTTTGCCGACAAACCAGTCGAGCGCCTGGCCCGCTGCCTGGCGGAGGGCTTCGCGTATCAGGGCGAGCCGTTCGCCACCCTCGACAACCACCCGCGCGGCGAGCCCTCGGGCCACCTGCCGCCCTCGGCCTTCGTGACCTTCCTGCAGAACCACGACCAGGTCGGGAACCGGGCGCTCGGCGAGCGGCTCTCGCATCTGGCCGACCCGAAAAAGCTCGATCTCGCCCGGGCCGGCTTCCTGCTGGCGCCCCAGATCCCGATGCTCTGGATGGGCGAGGAATGGTCGGCCTCGACGCCGTTCCTGTTCTTCGTGGACTTCGCCCCGGATACGGACCTCAACACCGCGGTGCGCGAGGGCCGCCGCCGGGAGTTCAAGAGTTTTGCGGCGTTCGCCGACGACACCTCGAAGATCCCGGATCCGACCGAGCGCGAGACCTTCGCGCAGTCCAAGCTCGACTGGTCGGAGCGCGAGCGGTCGCCGCACCGGGAGGTGCTGGCCGAGACCACGCGCCTCCTGGGCCTGAGACGGGATGTCGTGGTGCCGCTGGCCAAGTCCGGCTACCAGGGCGCCGCCGCCACCCTGCCGCGCGCCGACGTGGTCGACTGCACCTGGCGCTTCGGCGCCGGCACCCTGCGGTTCGTCGCCAATGTCGGGGACGCGGCCTTCGCGGTGGATCCGGGCGATGCCCGGGTGGTCTGGACCAACGCCCCCGACAAGACCGGACGGGACCTGCCCGCCTGGACCGGCCTGTTCCTCGCGGAGACCCACGCGTGAGCCCCCTCGAAAAACTCGCCGCCCTCGTCGGCGTCGCCTCCGGATACACCGACGCCTTCGGCCAGCCGGTGGAGACCTCCCTGGAGGTCCGGCGCGGCCTGCTCGCGGCGCTCGGCTTCGCGGTCGAGGACGAGGCCGGCATCAGCGAGAGCCTGGCCCAGGTCGAGGCCCTGCGCTGCGGCCTGGTCCCGCCGCTCCTGCCCGTGGAGGCGCGCCGCGCCGCGCGAGTGCCGGTGCGCGTCCAGGACGGCGCCCCGCACACCCTGGTCTGGCGCCTCGTGGACGAGCGCGGCGCGGCGCGCGAGGGCCGGGCCAACCTGCAGGGGGCGGAGCCGGGCCAGGGTGCGGGCTTCGAGCTGCCGCCGCTGACCCCGGGCTACCACCGCCTCACCGTCCAGGCCGGCCGGATCCGGGCCGAATCCTGGGTGATCGCCGCGCCCCAGCGCTGCTGGCGCCCGCGGCCCTACACGGAGGAGGGCGCCTCCGACTGGGGCATGGCCGCCCAGCTCTACGGCCTGCGCTCGGCCACCAACATCGGCATCGGCACCTACGCGGATGCCGGCGAGGCCGCCCGCGAGGCGGCCCTGCGCGGGGCGGCGTTCCTCGGCTTGAGCCCGGTCCACGCCCTGTTCGGCTCCGACCGGACCAAGATCTCGCCCTACTCGCCGTCCTCGCGGCTGTTCCTCGAGACCCTCTTCATCGCGCCGCGCAGCCTGCCGGGGCTCGCCGGCTCAAGGGCCGAGGCGCTGCTCGCCGAGCGCGCCGAGGCGATCACGGCGCTGCGCGAGGCGGCGCTCGTCGACCACCAGGGCGTGGCCGACATGCTCGACCCGGTGCTGCGCGCCCTCTGGCTCGAATCCCCGGCCCGGGCCGGCACCGACGCGGACTTCGAGCGCTTCCGCCAGGAGGGCGGCGTCGACCTCGCCGCCCACGCGGTGTTCGAGGCCCTGTCCGAGCATTTCCGGCAGCAGGGCGCCCATTGGCTGGGCGACTGGCCGGAGGAGTACCGCCGCGCCGGAACCGACGCGGTCGTGGCCTTCGCGGCCGAAAAGGCCGAGGCGGTGGGCTACCACGCCTGGCTGCAATACCTCGCCGACCGCCAGCTCGCGGCGGCCTCCGCGACGGCGCTCACGGCCGGCATGCGGGTCGGGCTCTACCGCGACCTCGCGGTGGGCGCCGACCGGGGCGGCTCCGAGATCTGGTCCCATCCCGAGCGCTTCGCCGACCGGGTCTCGATCGGCGCGCCCCCGGACCTGCTCGCCCCCAAGGGTCAGAACTGGGGCCTGCCCGCCTTCGACCCGCTGGAGATGGAGCGCGACGGCCTCGCGGCGTTCCGGGCCCTGGTCCAGGCCAACATGCGCCATGCCGGCGCGATCCGCATCGACCACGCCTTCCAGCTCGCAAGGCTGTTCCTGATCCCGCTCGGGGCCGGCGCCCATGCCGGCGCCTACGTGGCGATGCCGTTCGAGCCGATGCTGGCGGTGCTGCGGCTGGAGAGCCACCGCAACAAGTGCCTGGTCATCGCCGAGGATCTCGGCACCGCGCCCGAGGGTTTTTCCGACGCCCTGATGCGGGCCGGCGTGCTCAGCTACCGGATCCTGGCCTTCGAGCGGGAAGGGGACGGACGGTTCAAGGCCCCCTCCGCCTACCCGCGCGACGCGCTCACCGCCATCACCACCCACGACCTGCCGACCTTCGTCGGCTGGTGGCGCGGGGTCGACACCGACACCCGCCAGTCGCTGGGCCTGTACGACCAGGACCGCGCCGAGGCCGAGCGCGGCGAGCGGGTGGTCGAGCGCCGCCGCCTCACCGAGGCGCTGGCCGGGGAGCAGCTCCTGCCGACGGCCGAGCCCCCCGAGGCCGCGCCGTTCGAGGCCGCCGCCCGCTACCTCGCCCGCGCCCCCTCGATGCTGACGGCCGTGCAGTACGAGGACGTGGTCTCGGAACTGGCCCAGGCCAACGTGCCGGGCTCCACCGAGGGCTATCCGAACTGGCGGCGCAAGCTCGACCGGGACCTCGTGGACATCGCCGCCCCCGGGGGGCCGCTCGCCAAGCTGGCGGCCTCGCTCTCGGCCGAGTCCCGGGGCCCGCGCTCGGGCTCCGCCCGGCTGGCCGTGCCGCCGCCGCAATCGACCTACCGGCTGCAGTTCCACAAGGACTTCACCTTCGCGGACGCGGAGCGGATCGTCCCGTATCTCAAGAAGCTCGGGATCAGCCACGTCTACGCCTCGCCGCTGCAGAAGGCGCGGCCCGGCTCGACCCACGGCTACGACATCGTCGATCACGGCGCGATCAACCCGGAACTCGGCGGCGAGGCGGATTTCGTCCGGCTCTCCGAGACCCTGCACGGGCACGGGCTGAAGCTGCTGCTGGACATCGTCCCGAACCACATGGGCGTCGGCGGCTCCGACAACCCGTGGTGGCTCTCCGTGCTCGAATGGGGCTCCCTCTCGCCCTTCGCGGACGCCTTCGACATCGACTGGCAGCGCCTCGGCGCCGGCCGCAACCTGGTGATCCCGTTCCTAGGCGAGCGCTACGGCGAGGCCCTGGAGCAGGGCACGCTGGAGCTGAAGTTCGATCCCGAGGCCGGCGCCTTCAGCGTCTGGCACTACGAGCACCAGCTGCCGATCCGCCCGTTGAGCTATCCGACCATCCTGAACCGGGTGATCGCCGCCATCGGCGCGGTGGACGACGACACCACCGCGGAATTGCTCGCCATCTCCGAGCGCCTGCGCGCCATGGCGATCGACGCCGACGAGACCCGCCGGACGGGCTTCCCGGAGGAGGCCGAGGGGCTCAAGCGCCGGCTCGCCGAGATCTACGGCGTCTCGCCGCTGATCCAGGAGGCCACCGCCAGCACCCTGGCGCTGCTCAACGGCTTCAAGGGCCGCCCGGACAGCTTCGGGCCGCTGCACCGGCTCCTGGAGGCCCAGGCCTACCGGCTGGCCCATTGGCGGGTGGCGTCGAGCGACATCAACTACCGCCGGTTCTTCGACGTGAACTCGCTCGCCGGCCTGCGGGTGGAATTGTCCGACATCTTCCACCGCTCGCACGAGACCGTGTTCCGCCACATCCGCGAGGGCCGGATCGACGGGTTGCGCATCGACCACATCGACGGGCTCGCCGACCCGCTGGGCTACGCCCGCGCGCTCCAGGCCGCCGTCGGCCCGGGCTTCTACGTGGTGGTGGAAAAGATCCTGGAGCCCGGGGAGCGGCTGCGGCCCTGGCCGGTGGCCGGGACCACGGGCTACGACGTGCTCAACCAGCTCGACGGCATCCTGGTGGACAAGGAGCGCCAGGGGAAGGTCCGGCGCCTGTACGAATGGGCCTCGGGCTTCGACGAGCCCTACGGGTTCCAGCTCCGCGCCGCCAAGGCCGAGATCCTGGAGATCAGCTTCGCCAGCGAGCTGGAAGTCCTGACCTCCGATCTCAAGGAGGTGGCCGACGCCGACCGGCGGACCCGCGACTTCACCGTCAACGCCCTGCGCCGGGCCCTGATCGAGGTCATCGCCCGCTTCCCGACCTATCGCAGCTACCTGCCGCCGGAGCTGGAGGAGGGCGAGGTCGAGCCCGAGGACGTGCGGCTGATCGAGGGCGCGGTCGCCAAGGCCAAGCGCTGGTCGAGCCTGCCGGACCGCTCGGTGCACGACTTCGCCGCCGACGTGCTGCTCGGGCGGATCGAGACCACGGGGCCGGGGCGCCCGGACCCGCGGGTGGTCCTGCGCTTCCGCCGCCGGTTCCAGCAGCTCACCGGCCCGGTCATGGCCAAGAGCCTGGAGGACACGCTGTTCTACCGGTACGCCTGCCTGCTCGGCCTCAACGAGGTCGGCGGCGATCCCGGCGAGTACGGCATCGACGCCGAGCATTTCCACGACCTCCAGATCGCCCGCGCCCGCGACTGGCCGAACGCCATGATCACCACGGCGACCCACGACACCAAGCGCGGCGAGGATGCCCGGACCCGGATGCTCGCGCTGTCCGAGATCCCGGAGGGCTGGGCCGGCGCCTGGGACCTGTGGCAGCGCACCGCCGGGCCGCACCTCGCCCGGATCGACGGCGAGCCGGCCCCGGATGCCAACGACCAGTGGATGTTCTTCCAGGCGATCCTCGGCGCCTGGCCGCTGGAACTGCTGGAGCGGGACGAGACGGCGGCGATCGCGGACTTCCGCGACCGTCTGATCGCCTACGGCGAGAAGGCCATGCGCGAGGGCAAGCGCCGGTCGAGCTGGGTCAACGTCGACGAGGTCTACGAGGGCGCGGTCAAGAAGCTGTTCTCGGCGCTGATCGCCCCGGGCTCGGACTTCCTGCGCGAGTTGCGCCCCTTCGCCCGGCGGCTCGCCCATCTCGGCATGCTGGCGGGGCTGGGCCGTACGGTCCTGAAATGCACCCTGCCGGGCCTGCCCGACACCTACCAGGGCACGGAGGTCTGGGACTTTTCCTTCGTGGATCCCGACAACCGCCGCCCGGTGGATTACCCGGCCCTGGAGCGGATGCTCGAACAGGGCGGCGAACCGGCCGCGCTCCTGGCGCACTGGCCGGACGGGCGGGTCAAGCAGGCGACCCTGGCGCGTCTGCTCGCCGAGCGGGCCGAGCGGCCGGCCTTCTACGCCAGCGCGGCCTACGAGCCGGTCGAGGCCAGGGGCGACCGGGCGGCCCACGTGATCGCCTACCGGCGGACCGACCCGGGCGAGGAGGGCGGCGACCTGTTCGTGGCGGTGCCGCGCCTGTTCGCCGGCATCGTCGGCGACGCGGTCTGGTCGGGCGAGGCGTTCGCCGGCACCCGGGTCGATCTCGGGGTCGGCACGATCTGGCGCGACCTCGTCTCGGGGCGGGTCGTGGAGACCGGAGGGGAGGGGGCCGACCTCGGCCAGCTCCTGCGCGACCTGCCCTACGCGGTCCTGCGGCGGGAATCGTGAGGGAATCGGCCGGATCGGCGGATCTCCCTCCCCCCTCTGCCGGCTACCGGATTCACAGATCAGGCTGGGCAACACGGTCGCAGGATCAGGCGCGGGTCCCCTCTCCCGTGCGGGAGAGGTCTGCTCTCGCAGAGAGCCGGGTGAGGGATCAGGTCTTTCCGGAGATGTCGCATCCCTCACCCCAACCCTCTCCCGCACGGGAGAGGGGGTTCGTCGCGCCCTATGAGTGCCGATGTCTGAACGTCGTAGCCTCTGCGGGGGAGGGTGGACCAGCATGAAGGCCGCGGCCTTCTCCTGCACCGTCGCTCCCCTCTTGCGGGACTTCGTCCCGGCCCGACCCCCTTCGAGAGCCACCCTCCCCCGCAAAGGGGGGAGGGAGGATGCACGGGTCCGCCGCTGCTACGAAGAACACGATCGGCAGGCCCCTCGCGGCCCTGTCATGCGAATCTGCTGAGAGGCGGGTGGCGCGGACCTGAACATCCGCGCCGTCCCACGTAAGGCACGCCCGCGCGGTTCGGGCGTTACGAGACATGGACCAGGAGCCAGAGACCAGCATGAACGCACCGACCAAAGCCGCCGCCGCGACGACCGGGGCCGAGGCCGTCCTGCCCGCCTCCCCGGCGCCCCGCGCCGCGGGGCCGCGGATCTACAACCTGTTCCCGCTGCTGGTCGGGCGCGTCTCCGACTGGGCGGCCGAATTGCCCCGGATCACGGCGCTCGGCTTCGACTGGATCTACCTCAACCCGTTCCACCAGACCGGCGGCTCGAAGAGCCTCTACGCGGTGGCCGATCCCGAGCGGCTCGACGAGCGGTTCCGCGACCAGGACGGCACGCCCGACGACGAGCAGATCCGCCGCTTCTGCGCCGCCGCGGAGGCCGCCGGCCTGGCGGTGATGACCGACCTCGTGATCAACCACACCGCCGACAACGCCCGGCTCGTCACGGAGCGGCCCGACCTGTTCATGAAGGAGCCCGACGGCTCGATCATGCATCCGGCCGCCGTCGACCCGGACGATCCGTCGATCCGCACGGTCTGGGGCGACCTGGCCGAACTCGACTATCACACCCCCGCCGCCCGGGACGAGCTGACCCGGATCTGGGGCGCCTACGTGGCCCGGCTCCAGGCGCTCGGCGTCGCGGGCTTCCGGTGCGATGCCGCCTACAAGGTCCCGCCCGAGACCTGGCGCGTCCTGATCGGGCAGGCCAAGGGCCGCGACCCCGCCTGCCTGTTCGCCGCCGAGACCCTGGGCTGCACCTTCGAGGAGGCGAAGGCCACGGCCGGCGCCGGCTTCGACTACCTGTTCAACTCCTTCGCCTGGTGGGACCTGCAGAAGCCCTGGGCGCTGGAGCAGTACGAGCGCCTGCGGGTGCTGGCGCCCTCGATCGCCTTCCCGGAAAACCACGACATGAAGCGGCTGGCCGCCGAGGCCGGCGGCGGCCCCGAGGCGGTGGCGCGGCACCTGCGCACCCGCTACGCGCTGGCCGCCTTCTTCTCGGCCGGCGTGCTGATGCCGATCGGCTACGAATGGGGCTACCGCCGGGCGCTGCACGTGGTCGAGACCACCCCGCGCGACCGCGAGAACGACACCGGCCTCGACATCTCCGCCTCGATCCGGGCGATCAACGCCCTGCGGGCCGAGCTGCCGGCCGCCAACGTCGAGGGCGCGCAGATGCGCATCTCGGCCCCCGACAGCGACCTCGTGGCGCTCGCCCGCTTCGACACCGGCCATCCAGCCTCGGCGCAGAACGCCGTGATCGTGCTCTACAACCCCTCGGACAGGCCGGTGCCGGTGGAGGCCGGCACGCTCATCGCCCGCACCGGCGGCATGCTCGGCGCCTTCGTCGACCGGACCCCCGAGGCCGAGCCGATCGCCTTCCATCCCGGCAGCGCCATCGACCTGCTCCCGGGCGAGTTGCGCATCCTCAGCGCCGGGCCCGCCCAGGTCGCCCAGCTGCCCGAGCGCGACACGCCGACCGGCGAGGGCCGGGTGGTGATCGAGGCGGTGAGCCCGGAGATCGACGGCGGCCGCTCGGCGGTGAAGCGCGTCGTCGGCGAATCCCTGCGGGTCGAGGCCGACATCTTCTCCGACGGCCACGAGGTGCTCGACGCCGCGATCCTGTCGCGGGTCGCCGGCACCGAGGCGTGGCGCGAGGACCCGATGGTCTTCGCCGACAACGACCGCTGGGCCGGGCAATTCCCCCTGGAGCGCAACGCCCGCTACGAGTTCACCCTGATCGCCTGGCGCGACCCGTTCTCCTCCTGGGTGCGCGACACCCTGAAGAAGCGCGCCGCCGGCGTCGACATCCGCCTGGAGACGATCGAGGGCGTCACCCTGGTGGAGAGCGCCGCGTCCCTCGCCCGGGGCCGCGGTGCCGGGCGCGACGCGGAGCGGCTGGCCGCCCTGGTCGCGGCGCTCGCCGCGGAGGAGACCGGCTCGGCCGCCCAGCTTGAGCGGATCCTGCAGCCCGAGGCCGCGAGCCTGGTGCGCCGGAACGCCGAGCGGGTGAATCTCAGCCGCTATCCGGTGGTGCTGCCGGTGATCGCCGACCGCCTCGCGGCCCGGTTCTCCGCCTGGTACGAGATCTTTCCGCGCTCGCAATCGATGGACGTGAACCGCCACGGCACCTTCGACGACGTGATCAAGCGCCTGCCCGAGATCCGCGAGCTGGGCTTCGACGTGCTCTACTTCACGCCGATCCACCCGGTGGGCCGGACCAACCGCAAGGGCAAGAACAACACCCTCAAGGCCCTGCCGGGCGACGTCGGCTCGGTCTACGCGGTGGGCGCGGAGGAGGGCGGCCACGAGGCCGTGCACCCCGACCTCGGCACGCTGGAGGATTTCGAGCGGCTGGTGGCGGCAAGCCACGCCTCCGGCATGGAGATCGCCCTCGACTTCGCGATCCAGTGCTCGCCCGACCATCCCTGGATCAAGGACCATCCCGAATGGTTCGAGTGGCGCCCCGACGGGACGCTGAAATTCGCCGAGAACCCGCCCAAGAAGTACGAGGACATCTCGAACGTCCACTTCTACGGGGGCGCCCTGCCCTCGCTCTGGATCGAATTGCGCGACATCCTGCTCGGCTGGTGCTCAAGGGGCGTGCGCATCTTCCGGGTCGACAACCCGCACACCAAGCCGATCCCGTTCTGGGAATGGGTGATCGCCGAGGTCAACGGCCGCTATCCCGACGCGCTGTTCCTGGCCGAGGCCTTCACCCGGCCGAAGATGATGAAGAAGCTCGCCAAGGCGGGCTACCAGCAGAGCTACACTTACTTCACCTGGCGCAACACCAAACAGGAGCTCACCGAATACGCCCTGGAGCTGGCCGGCGAGATGGGCGAGTACTACCGCCCGAACTTCTTCGCCAACACGCCCGACATCAACCCGCACTACCTCCAGACCAGCGGCCGGGCGGGCTTCGTGATCCGCGGCACGCTCGCCGCCACCCTGTCGTCGGTCTACGGCATCTACAACGGCTTCGAGCTGTGCGAGGCGGCGCCGTATCCCGGCAAGGAAGAGTACCTGAACTCCGAAAAATACGAGCTGAAGGCCTGGGACTACGACCGGCCCGGCAACATCCGCGAGCACATCGTCGCGCTCAACAAGATCCGGCGCGAGAACCCCGCCCTCTGGGATTTCCGCAACGTGGTCTTCACCGGCGCCTCCAACGACCAGATCATCGCCTACGCCAAGGCGACGCCGGAGCGCGACAATTGCGTGTTCACGATGGTCAACCTCGATCCCAAGAACCGCCAGGAATGCACCTACGAGGTGCCGCTCTGGCTGTTCGGCCTGCCCGACGATGGCGCCGTGGAGGTTGAGGACCTGATCCAGGGCTACAGGTTCGAGTTGCGGGGCAAGACCCACCGCATCGCGCTCGATCCGGCCGAGCGATCCTGCGTCATCTGGCGTCTTCGGGCGCCGCGGCGGGTTGCGGGCTGAGGCGACCCGTGGCACCTCACCCTGACGTCTGACACCGGCGACGGGCCCGCCCGTCGCCGACCATTGCGCCGCGCGGCCGACCGCCCGCGCCCCGGCCGGTCCCGACCGCCGGTCCCCTTGACCTTCGACCGATGAGGCAGCGACGCGATGATCGATCGCAGCGACCCGCAATGGTACCGTGACGCCATCATCTACCAGATCCACGTCAAGTCGTTCTTCGACTCGAACGACGACGGGATCGGTGATTTCGAAGGGCTGACCCGGCGGCTCGACTACGTCCGCGACCTCGGGGTCACGGCGATCTGGCTGATGCCGTTCTATCCCTCGCCCCTGCGCGACGACGGCTACGACATCGCCGACTACGAGGGCATCAACCCGTCCTACGGGACCATGGAGGACTTTCGGGCCTTCGTGGCGGCGGCGCACGAGCGCGGCCTGCGGGTGATCACCGAGCTCGTGATCAACCACACCAGCGACCAGCACCCCTGGTTCCAGGCGGCCCGCGAGGCGCCCCCCGGCTCGCCCGAGCGCGACTTCTACGTCTGGTCGGACACCGACGCGCCCTACAAGGACACGCGGATCATCTTCCTCGACACCGAGTCCTCGAACTGGACCTGGGACCCGGTCGCCAAGCAGTATTTCTGGCACCGGTTCTACAGCCACCAGCCGGACCTGAACTTCGACAACCCGAAGGTGCTGGAAGCCGTCATCGCGACGATGCGCTACTGGCTCGACATGGGCGTCGACGGCCTGCGGCTCGACGCGATCCCCTACCTGATCGAGCGCGACGGCACGAACTGCGAGAACCTGTCCGAAACGCACGACGTCATCAAGGCGATCCGGGCCGCCCTCGACGTCAGCTATCCCGACCGGATGCTGCTGGCCGAGGCCAACCAGTGGCCCGAGGAGACCGCCCAGTATTTCGGCGACGGCGACGAATGCCACATGGCGTTCCACTTCCCGCTGATGCCGCGGATGTACATGGCGATCGCCCGGGAGGACCGGCACCCGATCACCGACATCATGCGCCAGACCCCGGAGATCCCGGAGGGCTGCCAGTGGGCGATCTTTTTGCGGAATCACGACGAGCTGACACTCGAAATGGTGACCGCCGAGGAGCGTGACTACCTCTGGTCGTTCTACGCCGCCGAGCGGCGCGCCCGGATCAACCTCGGCATCCGCCGCCGCCTCGCGCCGCTGCTGGAGAACGACCGGCGCAAGATCGAGCTGATGAAGTCCCTCGTCCTGTCGATGCCCGGCACGCCGGTGCTCTACTACGGCGACGAGATCGGCATGGGCGACAACATCTATCTTGGCGACCGCGACGGCGTCCGCACGCCGATGCAGTGGTCCCCGGACCGCAACGGCGGCTTCTCCAAGGCCAACCCGCAGCGGCTGTTCCTGCCGGCGATCCAGGACCCGATCTACGGCTTCGACGCGATCAACGTCGAGGCGCAGACCCAGTCGCAGACCAGCCTGCTGAACTGGACCCGGCGGATGATCGCCATCCGCAACAACAGCGTCGCCCTGGGCCGCGGCACGATCCAGTTCCTCTATCCCTCGAACCGCAAGGTCCTGGCCTGGATCCGCGAGCACGAGGACGAGCGGATCCTGTGCGTCGCCAACCTGTCGCGGGCCCCACAGGCGGTGCAGCTCGACCTGTCGGAGCTGCGCACCGCGGTGCCGATCGAGCTCACCGGCGGCACCGAGTTCCCGCCGATCGGCGACCTGCCCTACCTGCTGACCCTGCCGTCCTACGGCTTCTACTGGTTCTCGTTGAGCGCCGCCCGCTCGGGCGCGATCGGCCCGCAACAGGAGCCCCCGGAGCTGTTCACCCTGGTGCTCACCGGCGGCATCGAGAGCCTGATGTCGGGCCGCGAGCGCGTCGCCTTCGAGCGCACCGTGGTGCCGCCGTTCCTGCTCAGCCGGCGCTGGTTCGGCGCCAAGGGCTCGCGGATCCGGTCCGTGAAGGTGGTCGACTTCGCCGCCCTCAAGGACGTGGACGGCAGCGCCCGGTTCCTGCTGCCGCGGCTGCAGGTGCAGCTCGCCAACGGCGAGAGCCACGAATACTTCATGCCGGTCGGCGTCGAGGAGGGCCGCGAGGACGAGACGCTGCTGCCCTTCGCGGTGGCGCGGGTGCGCCGCGGGCCGCGCACCGGCCTGCTCTACGGGGCGGCCGGCTCCAACGACTTCGCGGCCTGCCTGATCGACGACATGCGCCAGGGCACCGAGATCCCCACCGAGAGCGGGCGGCTGGTCTTTTCCACCACGTCGGCCTTCGATCCGGACGTCACGGTGGACGTGGCCGACATCCGCCGGCTGTCGGCGGAGCAGAGCAACACCTCGATCGCCATCGGCTCGAAGATGATGCTCAAGCTGCTGCGCCGCCTGCAGCCGGGGATGCATCCCGAGATCGAGGTCGGGCGCTTCCTCACCGAGCAGGCGGGCTTCTCCAACACGCCCGCGCTGCTCGGCACCCTCGAGCACGTCGCCGAGGATGGCACCCGGACGGCGCTGGCGGTCCTCCAGAAGTTCGTCATGAACCAGGGCGACGCCTGGACGCTGATGCTGGAGGGGCTGCGCCGGGACTTCGAGACCGTCGTGCTCACCCCCGAGAGCGAGGCCGCCAGCCCCGGGGAGGCGTTCCAGGCCCATGGCCCCTGGGCGGACCTGCTCGGCCGGCGCACCGCCGAGATGCACGCCGCCTTCGCGATGGAGACGGACGACCCCGCCTTCGCGGCCGAGCCGTTCGCCGAGGACGACCTGGCGGTGCTCGCCCGGGACGCGCGCCACCAGGCCGACCGGGCCTTCCGGGCGCTGAAAGGTCTCGTCGAGCGCGGCCTCGATGCCGGCAAGCCCGCCTGCGCGGAGCTGGGGCAGCGGCGGGCCGAGGTCGAGGCGCTGATCGAGGCGCTGTCCACCGAGGCGCCGCGCGGGGCCCACAAGATCCGCATCCACGGCGACTATCACCTGGGTCAGGTGCTGGTTTCCGAGAGCGACCTGATCATCGTCGACTTCGAGGGCGAACCCTCCCGTCCGGCCGACGAGCGGCGGGCGAAGTCGATGCCGCTGCGCGACGTCGCCGGCCTGATGCGCTCCTTCGCGTACGGGGCCGAGACCGTGATCCGCGAGATCACCGTCCGGTTCGGCGATTCGGAGGAGCGGGCGCGGGACGCGGCCACGGCGTGGCGCGGCATGATCGAGGCGGCCTTCCTGGCCGGCTACGACGCGGCCGTGGCGGGGACGCGGGCGGCCGTGACCGACCCGGCCACCCGGACGCGGCTGCTGCGCCTCTGCCTGCTGACCAAGGCGCTCTACGAAGTCGATTACGAGGCCAACAACCGGCCGGACTGGATCGAAATCCCCGCCCGGGGGGTTCTCACCATTCTGGACACGGACGGCCACGAGCCCGGAGAAACCGAATGACGGCGACCGACGAGACCTTCGCACCGCGGATCGACCCGGAAGCGGCGAGCGCGCGGAACGCGGACGTCCCGAACGCCGGAGCCGCCTCGGCGCAGGCGGGCCCCCGTTCGGGCACCCCTTCGGGCGTCCATCCGGACGCGATCGCCGCGCTGATGTCCGCCAACCACGGCGACCCGTTCTCCGTGCTCGGCCCCCACCGGGTCGGCCCGAACGCCTGGGAGGTCCGCGCCGTCCTGCCCGAGGCGCGCTCCGCCGCCCTGGTGACGAGCGAACGCACCGTGCCGTTCGAGAAGCGGCACCCGGACGGGTTCTACGTCGCCCGGGTCGAGGGCGAGGGACGGCCGCTCTACGAGATCGAGGTCGAGTTCTGGGACGGGACCAGGCGGCGCCGCTTCGACCCCTACGGCTTCGGCTCCTCGATCGAGCCCTACGACGTCGCGACCCTGCGGGAGGTCGGCACCAACCTGGTCTACCGGATGCTCGGCGCCCAGTCGGGGCAGCTCGACGGCATCGACGGCTTCCGCTTCGCCGTGTGGGCGCCCAACGCCCGCAAGGTCAGCGTCGTCGGCGACTTCAACGACTGGGACGGGCGGCGCCACCCGATGCGCCTCTGGCAGGAAGGCGGGATCTGGGAGGTGTTCGTGCCCGGCCTCAAGGCCGGCGAGCGCTACAAGTTCGAGATCCGCGGCCCGGACGGCGCCCTGATCCCGCTCAAGGCCGACCCGGTCGCCTTCGCGGCGCAGCACCCGCCGGAGACGGCCTCGGTCACCCACGGGACGGGCGCGTTCGACTGGCGCGATGCCGGCTGGATGACGACCCGCGGCGCCAAGGATCCGCGCCACACCGCGATCTCGATCTACGAGGTCCACCTCGGCTCCTGGGCGCGGGTGCCCGAGGAGGGCAACCGCTACCTCACCTACAAGGAGTTGGGCGAGCGGCTGATCCCCTACGTCAAGGATATGGGCTTCACCCATATCGAGATGCTGCCGATCACCGAGTTCCCGTTCGACGGGTCCTGGGGCTACCAGCCGGTCTCGCTGTTCGCCCCGACCAGCCGCTTCGGCACGCCCGAGGATTTCGCGGCCTTCGTGGACACAGCTCACGAGGCCGGCATCGGCGTGATGCTCGACTGGGTGCCCGGCCACTTCCCGCTGGACGCGCACGGGCTCGGCCTGTTCGACGGCACGCACCTCTACGAGCACGCCGACCCGCGCCAGGGCTTCCACCAGGATTGGGGCACCTACATCTACAATTTCGGCCGGACCGAGGTCGCGACCTTCCTGGCCGCCAACGCCCGGTTCTGGCTCGAGCACTACCACCTCGACGGCCTGCGGGTGGATGCCGTGGCCTCGATGCTCTACCTCGACTATTCGCGCCGGCAGGGCGAGTGGATCCCGAACCGCTACGGCGGCAACGAGAACCTCGACGCCATCGACTTCCTGCGCAAGACCAACGAGGCGACCTACAGCCACGCCCCCGGCACCATCACGGTGGCGGAGGAATCGACCTCCTGGCCGGGGGTCTCGCACCCGACCTACACGGGCGGCCTCGGCTTCGGCTTCAAGTGGAACATGGGCTGGATGCACGACACGTTGAAATACGTGTCGGAGGATCCGATCCACCGCCGCTACCACCACCACAACCTGACCTTCGGGCTGCTCTACGCCTTCTCGGAGAACTTCATCCTGCCGCTCTCCCACGACGAGGTCGTGCACGGGAAGGGCTCGCTGCTCGGCAAGATGCCGGGCGACCGTTGGCAGAAATTCGCGAACCTGCGCGCCTATTTCGGCTTCATGTGGGGGCATCCCGGCAAGAAGCTGCTGTTCATGGGCGGCGAGTTCGGCCAGGAGCGGGAGTGGAACCACGACATCAGCCTGGACTGGCACCTGCTCGACGACCCCCTGCACAAGGGCGTCAAGGACGCGGTGCGGGACCTCAACCGGCTCTACGTCTCGACCCCGGCGCTCCACGCCCGGGACGTCGAGGCGACCGGGTTCCAGTGGCTGGTGGCCGACGACCAGGACAACAGCGTCATCGCCTGGGCCCGCAAGGGCGCCAAGCCGGGCGAGGTCGCGATCGTGGTGTCGAACTTCACCCCGATCCCCCGGGAGGGCTACCGCGTCGGCGTTCCGGAGGCGGGTTTTTACAGGGAGGCGTTCAACTCGGACGCGGGCGTCTACGGCGGCTCGAACCTCGGCAACAACGGCGGCGGCCACACCGACGGCCAGGCGAGCCACGGCCAGGCCCAGTCCCTGTCGCTGACCCTGCCGCCGCTGGCCACGATGATTTTTTTGCTGGAGCGGTGACGTAAATCCCTCCCCCCTCTGCGGGGGAGGGTGGCCCCTGCGTCAGCAGGGGTCGGGAGAGGGGAGCGCCGTTTCCGGAAAGCGCGCGACAGGCGTGAGATCCTGAACCGTCGCGCTGCCCCTCTCCCGACCCGGCCTGACGGCCCGCCCTCTCCCGCAGAGGGGGGGAGGGAACGCGTGTCAGGTCGGGACTGGATGATCCTGCCGCGCCGGGAATAGATTCGGAGCCTGCCGAAGCGCCAGCCCTACGCGGCGCGCCAGCGCAGCGCCGGGCTGTTGCCCATGGCGCGGGCGTAGAGGCCGGCATAGCTGTCGGCGGCCTGGTCCCAGCCGAACCGGGCGGCCATGGCACGTCGGCGCATGGCGTTGAGGCGCTTCTTCTGGCCGAACGCCTCGAAGGCCCGGCGGACCGCCGACCCGAACGCCGGGGCCGAGGCCTCCGCGAAGGTGAAGCCGGTCACCCCGTCCTCGACCGTGTCGGCCAGGCCCCCGGTGCGGTGCACGATCGGCAGGGACCCGAAGCGCTGGGCGTACATCTGGGCGAGCCCGCACGGCTCGAACCGCGAGGGCATCAGCAGGAAGTCGCTGCCGGCGAACATCCGCCGAGCCTGGGCCTCCTCGAAGCCGACATGCACGCCGACCGCGTCCGGGTGGCGCTTGGACAGGCCGCGCAGGGCCTGCTCGAACCGGCCCTCGCCCTGGCCGATCACCACGAGCTGTCCGCCCTCGGCCACGATCGCCTCGGCCGCCTGCAGGCTCAGGTCGATGCCCTTCTGGTGCACCAGGCGCGAGACGATGGCGAAGAGCGGCCCGCGGGAGACCGCGAGCCCGAATTGCTGGCGCACCGCCTCAGCGTTGGCGCGCTTGCCCTTCCAGTCGTCGACCTCGAACCGGGTGGCGAGGTGCTGGTCGGTGCTCGGGTCCCACGTCTCGTCGATGCCGTTGAGGATGCCGGCGAGCCGACCCTGGCCGGCGCGGGTGCGCAGCAGCCCGTCGAGGCCGCAGCCCATCTCGGGGGTCTGGATCTCCCGGGCGTAGGTCTCGCTCACCGTGGTGACCTGCGAGGCGTAGAAGATGCCGGCCTTGAGGAACGACAGCTGGCCATAGAACTCGGCGCCGTCGACCTGGAAGGCCGAATCCGGCACGCCGAGGCGGCCCAGGCTGTCGCGGGGGAACAGGCCCTGATAGGCGAGGTTGTGGATCGTCAGCACGCTCGGGATGCGCCGGCCGCGCCAGGCCAGGTAGGCCGGGGCGAGGGCCGCCTGCCAGTCGTTGAGGTGCAGCAGGTCGGCGGCCCAGTCCGAATCGGCGCCGGCGGCGATCTCCGCGGCCGCGAGGCTCAGGCGGGCGAAGCGCAGGTCGTTGTCGCCGAAATCGCCGTTCGCGTCGCCGTAGGGCGTGCCGTCGCGCTCGTACAGGTCGGGGGCCAGCAGGACGTAGATGCGCAGGCCGTCGGCGGCCTCGACCAGGCCGAGGTCGCAGGGGGGCACGCCCGCGAAGCCTTCGAGCCGGGCGACCACCGGGATGTCGGGGAACGCGGCCCGGACCTGGCGGTAGCCGGGGATCAGGACGCGGATGTCGTAATGCGGCACCAGGGCCCGGGGCAGGGCGGCCGAGACCTCGCCGAGGCCGCCGGTCTTCACGAAGTCGGCCATCTCCGGGGTGGCGTACAGGATGCGGCGGCGCAGCGAGGCCGGCCAGGCCGGGTTGGTGAACGGCGCTGCGGCACCGCCGCCTTCGCCGAAGGCCTCATCGGCGAGGGAGCCACCGCGGAGCGCATCGTGCATGGGCATCGATCCCGGCCCGGCGGAAGGCCCCGGTCTGGCAGAGGATCGGGCAGACACGGCTGTCACGGCCTCAACCATGTCCAATGCTCCTCCGTCGCACCTGTTCCGCTGCGACGCACAATTTAGGCCAGCGTCAGCCTTAAGCTTCGGTTACAGATTTCGCCATGGCGCGATGTCCGTGCTGCACTGCGACAAGAGATGGCAGGGGCGGGCTCAGGAGCGGCGCAGGATCACCCCCTCGTCGGGGCCGAGCGCCAGGGTCGCGCGGGCGCTCGCCCCCGCCCGGCCGGCCAGCGTCGAGAGCAGCACCGTCCAGTCGCCCTCGGGCAGGGACAGGCTGTGCGGATCGCCGCCGAAGTTCAGGATCACGCGCAGGCACGCGTCGTCGGCGCAGCGCTCGTAGGCGAGCACGTCCCCGGCCTCGACCGGCAGGCCCCGGTAGTCGCCCACGCAGAGCGCCGGGTGGTCGCGCCGCAGCGCCAGGAGCCGCCGGTGCAGGGTCAGCATCGAGCCGGGATCCGAGCGTTGGGCCTCGACGTTGCGGGTGGCCCAATCCTCCGAGAGCGGCAGCCACGGCTCCGCGGCCGAGAAGCCGGCCTGCGGGGCCTCGTCCCACTGCATCGGGGTACGCTCCGGGTCGCGGCCGTGGCCGGGCTCGTTGCGCTCCCAGGGGTCCCGGGCGCGCCCCGGCGGGATCGCGACGCGGCCGAGCCCGATCTCGTCGCCGTAATAGAGGGTCGGGGTGCCGCGCAACGTCAGCAGCAGCATCGCGGCGATGCGGGCCTGGGCCTCGCCCACCCGGGCGGCGATCCGCGGCTGGTCGTGGTTGCCCAGCACCCAGTTCGGCCAGCCGCCCTCGGGGAGCGCCGCCTCGTACTGGGCCACGAGGTCGGCGACCGCGTCGGCCCGCCACGGGGTCTGGATCAGCTGGAAGTTGAAGGGCAGGTCGGCGCCGGTGAGGTCGGGGCCGTAATAGGCCACCAGCCGCTCGATCGGCAGGTAGATCTCGCCGATCAGCACCCGCTCGCCGTACCGGCGCAGCACCGCCCGCATCCCGGCGATGACGTCGAACACCTCCGGGCGGTCGGCGGAATAGACCTGGGTGAAGCGGTTGATCTCGGGCGTGCCCGGCGCGTAGTCGGGATTGGCCGGGTTGTCGCGGAATCCGGCATCCTTCATCAGGTGCCAGATCACGTCGACCCGGAACCCGTCGACCCCGCGGTCCAGCCAGAAGCGGAGCGCGTCGTGCATCGCGGCCCGCACGGCGGGGTTGCGCCAGTTCAGGTCCGGCTGCTCGGCCAGGAAGGCGTGGTAGTAGTACTGGCCGGTGGCCTCATCCAGCGTCCAGGCCGGGCCTCCGAAGTTCGACACCCAGTTGTTCGGCGGACCGCCCCCCGGGGCCGGGTCGCGCCAGATGTACCAGTCCCGCTGCGGGCTGGAGCGCGACGACCGGCTCTGCGCGAACCACGGATGCGCGATCGACGAGTGGTTGGGCACGAAGTCGAGGATCACCTTCAGCTTGCGCCGATGGGCCTCGGCGACGAGCGCGTCGAAGTCGGCCAGCGTGCCGAACAACGGGTCGATGCCGCAGTAATCGGCGACGTCGTAGCCGAAATCCGCCATGGGCGAGGGGTAGACCGGCGAGATCCACACCGCGTCCACCCCGAGCCACGCGAGGTAGTCGAGCCGCGCCGTGATTCCCGGCAGGTCGCCGACCCCGTCGCCGTTCGTGTCCTGGAACGAGCGCGGATAGACCTGGTAGACGGTCCCGCGCTTCCACCAGACGGTCTCGGTCATGCTGCGCCTCGCGAATCCCCGGCCCAGGGTTAACCGCTGAGCCGCGCGCTGGCGACGGCGCAGATGCGCGCGACGCGGGCTGGCGGTGCCGGCCGTTGTGTCTAGAATGTCACGTAGTCGCGCCATATCTCCGGCCGCGCCGTCGCACGCCCCGGTCGGGGCGGCACCGCCACGACTTCGCCAGGAAGCCGGTCGCACAGTCGCGGCTTCGGGGCACGGATCGCCCGCCCGTTCACGCGGTGGCAATCCATCAAAAGAGATAATCCGCCCACGATAGCCCCGGCACTAGACTCCGGGGCGCTGACTTTGGGGGACCCGCACGTGCTGAACGACGTTCTCACTCCGCCCGCCCAGCGGGACGCCCTGCGCGACGACAGCGCGGCCGAGATGCCGATGGCCGCCGCCTGGACCGCGCCGCTCCTGTCGCAGACCGGTGACACCGTGGTCGACCTGCGGGAATCGATCCGCGCCAAGCTCACCTTCGCGCTCGGCCGGACCCCCGAATCCGCCCGTCCGCGCGACTGGTTCGTGGCCACCGCGATGGCCCTGCGGGAGCGGGTCGTGGCGGCCTGCATGGCCTCCGAGAAGGCCGTGCCGAACAAGCGGGTCTACTACCTCTCGCTCGAATTCCTGATCGGCCGGCTGATGTCGGACGCCATGAACAACCTCGGCCTCACCGACACGACCCGGGCGGCGCTGCGGGAACTCGGGGTCGATCTCGACGCCGTGCAGGATGCCGAGCCGGACGCCGCGCTCGGCAACGGCGGCCTCGGGCGGCTGGCCGCCTGCTTCATGGACAGCATGGCCAGCATCGGCATCCCGGCGATCGGCTACGGCATCCGGTACGATCACGGCCTGTTCCGCCAGTCCTTCGAGGACGGCTGGCAGCGCGAGGCGCCGGAGACGTGGCTCGCCGAGGGCAATCCCTGGGAGTTCGTCCGGCCCGACGCGACCTACGCGATCGGCTTCGGCGGCACCGTCACCCTGTCCTCGCCCGGCGAGGGCGTGATCCGCCGCCACTGGCAGCCGGCCGAGACCGTGCGGGCGGTCGCCCACGACATCCCGGTGGTCGGCTGGCGCGGGCGCCACGTCAACCGGCTGCGCCTGTGGAAGGCGGAGGCCGGCGAGCCGGTCGACCTCGGTCGCTTCAACGACGGCGACCATGTCGGCGCGGTGGCGGCGCGCATGCGGGCCGAGGCGATCTCCCGGGTGCTCTATCCGAGCGATTCCTCCGCCGACGGGCAGGAACTGCGCCTGCGCCAGGAATACTTCTTCACCTCGGCCTCGCTCCAGGACCTCATCGCCCGCCACGTCATGGAGCGCGGCGACGTGCGGTCCCTACCGGACCACGCCGCGATCCAGCTCAACGACACCCACCCGGCCATCGCGGTGCCGGAGCTGATGCGCATCCTGATGGAGGACCACGACCTCTCCTGGGAGGATGCGTGGCACGTCACCACCCACACGCTGAACTACACCAACCACACCCTGCTGCCCGAGGCGCTGGAGACCTGGCCGGTGGAGCTGATGGAGCGGCTGCTGCCGCGCCACATGCAGATCATCTACCTGATCAACTGGATGCATCTCGAGGAGCAGGCCAAGCACGGCCGCCAGGACGCCGCCCACCAGGACGCCGCCTACCTGGCCTCGATCTCGCTGATCGACGAGGCCCATGGCCGCCGGGTCCGGATGGGGCACCTCGCCTTCCACGGCGCCCGGCGGGTCAACGGCGTCTCGGCGCTGCACACCGACCTGATGCGGTCCACGGTGTTCGCGCCGCTCCACGCGCTGGATCCGGACAAGATCGTCAACAAGACCAACGGCATCACCTTCCGGCGCTGGCTCCACAACGCCAACCCGGGCCTCACCCGGCTCGCCGTGGAGACGGTGGGCGCGGGCGTCCTCGACGATCCCGAGCTGCTCCGGGGCCTCGAGGCCCATGCCGAGGATCCGGCCTTCGTGGCGCGCTACGCCGCCGTGCGCCGGCAGCGCAAGGAGGCGCTCGCCAAGGTCGTGGCCGAGCGCACCGGCATCGACATCGATCCGGACGCGCTGTTCGACATCCAGGTCAAGCGCATCCACGAGTACAAGCGCCAGCTCCTCAACGTCGTCGAGACGGTGGCGCTCTACCAGGCGATCAAGGCCGAGCCGCACCGGGACTGGACGCCCCGGGTCAAGATCTTCGCCGGCAAGGCGGCGCCGAGCTACGTCCGGGCCAAGCTGATCATCAAGCTCGCCTGCGACGTGGCCAAGGCGGTGAACGACGACCCGGAGGTCGCGGGCCGGCTGAAGGTGGTGTTCCTGCCGAACTACTCGGTGAGCCTCGCCGAGACGATCATCCCGGGCGCCGACCTGTCGGAGCAGATCTCCACCGCCGGCATGGAGGCCTCGGGCACCGGCAACATGAAGTTCGCCCTCAACGGCGCGCTCACGGTCGGCACGCTGGACGGGGCCAACATCGAGATCCGCGACCATGTCGGGGCGGACAACATCTTCATCTTCGGCCTCGACGCCGCCGGGGTGCAGGCGCGCGAGGCCGAGCCGGGCTACGCCGCGAAGGCGATCCAGGCCTCGCCCCGGCTGGCGGCGGCGCTGGACATGATCGCCTCCGGGCGGTTCTCGCCGGAGGAGCCGGGCCGGTTCCGGCCGCTCACCGACGACCTGCGCCAGCGCGACCAGTACCTGCTCACCGCCGACTTCGACGATTACTGGCGGGTGCAGCGCTCCATCGACGCCGCCTGGCGCGACCCGCGCGGCTGGTGGGCCAAGGCGATCCGCAACACCGCCCGGATGGCGTGGTTCTCCTCCGACCGCTCGATGCGCGAATACGCGGACGAGATCTGGCGCGTCCGCCTGGGCTGAAGAAGAAGTCCCGGTTTCGAAAGGAAGTCCTGGTTTCGAAAGGAAGTCCTGGTTTCGAAAGGTCTTGGACCTTTCGCGGGTCCAAGGCGGAGCCCTGGTGCCGGGCTCCGCCCGAAGTCGGGGCCAAGTCCTGGATGTCTTGCCCCGACACCCCGCCGGAGGGCTTCAGGCCCTTCGCTTTCAAGGTGTTCGGCCCCGTGCGCGCCGTGGGATCGGCGCTCCCGAGCGGATCACGCGCGTCCCTGTCCCGGACAGGTGAAGCGAAGCGGAACCTGATCCGGGACCCAGCACACGAAGCGCCGCGCCAGCGGCACCGGTCGATCAGGCGGACGCTGCGCGCCGTCGTGTGCTGGGTCCCGGGTCGCATTCCGCTGGCGCTGCATGCGCCCGGGAAAAGGACCGTGCAGACCGGCTCGACGCCATATCCTGGCTCTCAGCCTAACACCTTGAAAAGGTAGGGCCTCAGGCCCTCGGGAAACCCGTGAGCCGGCGCAGGTTGCGGAGAAGCCGGTGGCGGATCAGCGCCGCGCGCTCGGCGAGCCCGAGCCTGCGCCGGAAGAACACGTGCGACACCCGGCCGAGACGCGGCCCCCGGTCCGGCTCGCCCTTGCGCAGGGCGATGTCGGGCAGCGCGGAGTCCTGCGTGATCGTCAGGGAGCGCGCGGCCGGGAACAGGGCGGTGCGGTAGACCGAGCGCATGTAGTACGAGAATTCGTCGTAGGCGGTGATCGCGCGCGTCCGCCCGCGTGCCGGATCCCGGATCGTGAGCGTGCCCGCCTGCGGCCCGTAGGTCACGAGCAGGCCGATCACGCGACGCGGTCGCCCGAGCGGGATCTCGACGCGCGCGCCCTCGGGGATCTCCAGGAAGTGCAGCGGGATGCCGTTGCGGCGCAGTTCGAACCCGCATTCCAGGCCGGGGAGGGTGCGCAGCGGCAGGGATTCGAACCGGGCCGGCAAGCCCCGGAACCGGTCGACATAGGCGCGGCCGGGGGGCGGCGCCCGCATGAAGGCGTAGACCAGGGTGCCGTAGAGTTCGGCCCCGGCCGGGGCGACATGGGTCCCGTCCTTCAGCAGGTAGGTGATGTCCCCGGCCCCCGCGGCGGCCACCGGGGCGGCGATGTCGAGACAAACGATGCCGTAGAGGGCGCGGTACTCAGCGAGCAGGGCGGCGACGGGCTCGGCCGCGTAATCGACCCCGCCCTGGTGGAGGTTGAGGAAGGCCACCGGCAGGCCCCGCCGGGCGGTGGCCGCCAGGATGTCGTCCAGGTAGGCCCGCATCGTCGCGCCGTCGAAGTAGCGGACGTTGCCGGTGAACAGCTCCAGCAGGACGTGGTCGCAGGGACAGGCGTCGAGGATCTCGTCGATCAGGCAGGCGATCGAGGGCAGGGAGTGGCCGCCCCAGCCGCTGCGCAGGAAGGTGACGGGCCGCCCCTCGGCCACCGCCAGGGCGTTGGCGCGCTCGACATAGCCCGCCAGCTCCGTGACGCTGTAGCCGAGGCAGAGCACGCGGAGCATCGACGCAGACCGACTCACGGGAAATGACGGGATCCCAAAGGGCCCCCGGCTCTGTGGCGGGGTCTCGGGGCGGAGCCCTGATGGTCCGGGCGCGGTCCGCGGTCGGCCGTCGTGGTCAGTCGAGCACGATCGGGTAGCAGCGCGCGCCCACCGAGGCGGCGAGCACCTGCACGGCGCCGACGGTGGCGATGTCGCCGGCCACGTGGACGACGTCGGTGGCGCGCAGGCTCGGCAGGTGGGCGGTGAGCGGGCCGGAGCGCACGTCTGGCGGGCGCTGGCCGCCGCGGTCGGCGCAGAGCACGATCCGGCCGACGCCGGTGCAGCGCAGCCAGTCCAGGCTCTCGCGCATGTAGAGGTCGAGGGCGTCCCGGGCGCCGACCGCCAGCGCCATCTCGCGGGCGGGCTCGACGTAGCGGGCCGCCCGGGCGATCGCCCAGATCGGGCCGAAGCCGGCTCCCGCCGCCACCAGAACGAGCCGCCCGCCGCCGGGCCGGTACTGGCCGCGGCCGACGGGGCCCTTCAGGCGCACGGGCTGGTCGAGCCGGATCGCGTCGACCGGGCCGCCCTCGGGGTCGCGGGGGATGTGGAACACCGCCTCGTTGATCTCGGCCGAGCCGTCGATCCGCAGGGTCGGGGACAGGGTCAGGGCGGGCAGGCCCGCGAAGGTGACGAGCGCCTGGTGGCCGGGCTCGAGGTTCGGGCGCCGGGTCAGGGTCGCCACGACCTCGACGATGCCGGGGCAGAGCCGCCGGATCTGCGAGACGGTGCCCTTGCGGATGGCGACGGCCGGGGGCGGGGCCTCCTCCTGGCCCAGGATCGGGGCGCCGGGCAGGCTCGGCCGCAGGGCCTCGGCCCGGGCCCGGCGGGCCGGGGGCCGACGGCTCGACGGCGCGGCGCTGCCCTGGCCGGCGACCTGGTTGGCGAGCTGCGCCTGCACGGGCGCGATCATGCCTTCGGCCAGCGCCGCCTCCAGCGGCGTGTCGCCGGTCGAGACGCGCACCGACCGGCCGTTGACGACGAGCGAGCAGCGCGCGCCCATGGCCGTACCCCGCTTGGTCTGGAGAGGGATCACCGGGCGCGGATCAGCAGGGTGTCCACCAGGGACGCCCAGCGCTCGCGGGTCGCCCGGACGTCGTCGCTGGCGGCCGATTCGGTCAGGAGCTGGCGCTGCGCCCGGAGGGCCTCGACCTCCTGCCGCTGGGCCCGGAGCACCGCCTTCATCACCTGCAGCTCGGTCTCGAGCCGGGCGATCTCGTCGGCCTCGTCGAAATCCTCGGACAGGTCGTCCTGGGCGGCGCCGGAGACGCGCGGATCCTGTCCGGACAGAGCTTGGCCGGGCAGAGTTTGGCCGGGGAGCGGCAGCCGGGTGCGGGCCTGCTGCTCCAGCCGGACCGGCCGGGCGATCAGGCGCCGCACGAGATCCGAGCTGCCCGCCTGCTGGTAACGCCTCGCCGCCTCGGCCATCCGCCCATCCCCTCCACGGGCGCCGGAGCGCCAATCCATCAACAGGAGCTTGCGCGGGCATGGTTAAGGGGGGCTTAAACCGATCGTCGACTCTCGGGGGTGTTCACCCCGCCTCCGCCGCCGCTCCCGTCATCAACCCGGCCACCAGCGTGTAGGTCTCGGTCCAGGCCGCGCGGACCTCCGGGGTGAAGTCCGGGCCGAGGCCCTGTTCCAGGGTCCAGAGCAGCGCGGCGCCGACCGGGGCGTAGTGGGCGGCCTGGGTGCCGTAGGCCACGTGCTTGCGCCCGAGATCCCGGATCGCCGGGGCCACGGTCTCCGGGTGGCCGAGATGGGCCACCGCCAAGCCCAGCATGGCCATCAGTTTTTTCTTCTGCTCGGCCATGTCGTCGGGGAAGAGCGGGCGGACCTCGGGGGCGATCTCGAACAGGCGCCCGTAGAACAAGTCGGCCGCCGTCCCGGCGATCGGCCGCACCTGCGCGAAGCTGTCCTGGACGAGCCTGACCTGTTCGGGCGTCATCGCATCCCCTGCCACCGCCTTCATCGCTGGTCGGCAGTATACCTGATTGGGCCGACCCGAACCAGGATCAGGCCGCTTCCGGCGCCGCCCCGACGATCTGGCGGGCCTGCAGCATGGTCATCGGCTCGCCGAAGGCCGGCCCGAGGGCGTATTCGCAGCCGAGCCCGGCCAGCGCCTGGGCGTCGCCCTCCGATTCGCAGCCCTCCGCCACGATGGCGAGGTTCAGCTCGCTCGCCATCCGGACGATGGAGCGCAGGATCGCGGTCTGGCCGGTGCCGATCTGGCGCACGAAGGTCGCGTCGACCTTGATCGTGTCGAACGGGAAGCGCTGGAGGTAGGACAGGGCCGAGTAGCCGGTGCCGAAATCCGACAGGCACAGGCCGGCCCCGAGGTCGTGGATGCGCGCCAGCATCTGGGCGGCGTATTCCGGGTTCTCCATCACCAGGCTCTCGCTGAATTCCAGCTTGAGCGAGCCGGGGAGCGCCCCGGAGCGGGCCAGCACGGTCTTCACGTCGTGCAGGAGGTCGTGGCGCAGGAGCTGGCGGGAGGACAGGTTGCAGGCCGCGAAGATCGGCGGCTCGACCTCGAGGGAGCGCTGCCAGGCGGCGAGCTCCAGGGCGGTGCGCTCCAGGGCGAAGATGCCGAGGTTGACCACGAAGCCGCTCTCTTCGGCCAGCGGCATGAAAGTCGAGGCCGGGATGCGGCCGAGCTTCGGGTGGTCCCAGCGCAGGACGGTCTCGAACCCCGCCACGGTGCGGTCCTCGAGGCGGACCACCGGCAGGAACAGCACCCGCAATTCGTTGCGCTCGATCGCCTTGCGCAGGTCGCTCTCCAGCATCAGCCGGTCCGAGCGGTCGGTGCGCATGTGGGCGCGGAACACCTCGATCCGGTCGCCGCCGTTGCGCTTGGCCTGGATCATGGCGATCTCGGCGCTCTTGAACACCTCGTCGCGCTTCAGGTTGGCCCCGGCCTCGTAGAGCGCGAGCCCGATCGAGACGGTGAGGAAGATCTCCCGGTCGGCGTAGGTGATCGGCGTGGCGATGGCGCGCCGGATCATCTCGGCGAAGGCCAGGATCCGGTCGGGGTCGCGCTCGGACAGCAGGATCACGGCGAACTCGTCGCTGGAGATCCGGGCCAGGCTGTCCTGCGGCCGCAGCAGGCGACCGAGCCGGCGGGACAGGGTCAGCAGGATCGAATCGCCCGCCGACAGGCCGATGGCGTCGTTGATGCCCTTGAACCGGTCGACATCCAGCACGATCACGGTCGGCTTGAGCCGCTGGTCCTGGCCGGCGAAGGCGAGGGCCGCGTCGAGGCGGTCGCCGAACAGCTCGCGGTTGGGCAGGCCGGTCAGGCTGTCGTGCACCGCGTCGTGGAGCAGGCGCTCCTCCGCGGTCTTGATCTCGGTCACGTCCGCGATGGTGCCGACCACGCGGATCACCTCGCCGTCGGCGCCGATCACGGGGCGCGCCTTCAGCCGGTACCAGAAATAGGTGCCCGCGGCCGAGCGCAGGCGGAAATCGTGGACGATGCGCCCGCGCCGCTCCTCGATCACCGTGTCGAGGGCCGCCGAGTAGCGCTCCACGTCGAACGGGTGGAGCGTGCCGAGCCAGTTCGTCGCCGGGCCCTCCAGGGTGCCCCGGGGCAGGCCGAGCTGCGCCTCGATCTCGGGGCCGGCGAAGACCCGGTCGGCCGGCACGTCCCAGTCGAACACCACGTCGCCCGCGCCGGTGAGCGCCAGCGCCCGCCGCTCGGTGTCCGACACCAGGGCGTGGCTGAGGCCGCCCCCCGCGAAGGCGTGCTGGAGCACCGTGAAGCCGATCAGCATCACGATCAGCACCAGGCCGCCGATGAGCGCCGGCTGCACCAGGTCGCTGCCGATCTGGCCGGTGACCGCGAAGCCCGCCGCCGTCACCCAGACCACCAGGAGCAGCCAGGTCGGCACCAGCAGGATCGCCCGGTCGTAGCCGTTATGGGCGGCGAGGTAGACGATCAGCAGCAGGCCGATCCCGGCCACCGCAGCGATGGAGATGCGCGCCACCCCCGCGGCCACCGGCGGGTCGAACACCGCGAGCCCGACGAGGCCCGCCAGGAAGGCCAGCCAGAAGAACGCCACGTGGCTGTAGCGCACGTGCCAGCGGGCGAGGTTCAGGTAGGCGAACAGGAACACCAGCAGCGTCGCCCCGAGCACCGCCTCGGCGGAGGCCCGGTAGACCCGCTCGGCCAGCTCGGTGACGGGGAACACCCGCTGCAGGAAGCCGAAATCGATGCAGGCATAGGCCAGCACCGACCAGGCCAGGGCCGCGGCGGCCGGGAAGATGATCGCACCCTTGACCACGAACACGATGGTCAGGAACAGGGCCAGCAACCCGCTGATGCCGATGATGATGCCCTTGTACAGGGTCAGCCCGGCGGTCTTGCGGCGATAGGCGTCCTGATCCCACAGGTGCAGCTGGGGCACGTTGGGGCCGCGCAGCTCGGCGACGTAGGTGACCGTGGTGCCGGGATCCAGGGTGATCGTGAACTGGTCGGCCTCGGGGTTCTCGTCGCGCTCCGGGCGGATGCCCTGGCTCGCCGTGATGGCGGCGATCCGAGAGCCGCCGAGATCGGGCCAGATCACCCCGGAATCCACCAGCCGGAAATGCGGCGCCACCAGGATGCGGTCGATCTGCTCGTCGGTGTCGTTGGTGAGCGCGAACACGATCCAGTCGGGCCGGGCGCCAGCGTCGCGCGCCTTCACGACGATGCGGCGGACGATGCCGTCCTTGCCGGGCGCCGTGGAGATCTGGATCAGGTCGCCGTCCGAGCGGTAGCGCTCGATCGCGGTGGTCAGGTCGATCACCGGCGCGTCGAGGGTGACGCGCACCGCCTCGACGGCTTGAGCCGGCCCACACAGCGCGAGGGCACCGACGAGACCGCCGACCAGTGTCAGGAGGAGGGCGAGGATGCGCAAGGGTGTCTTGAGTTCCGGCCGTGCGAGCTTCGGCATCGGCCACCCGGGCGGCCGCGATCGAAAGGAAGTCCCCGACCCCGGGGCAGCCGCCCCGGTCCGGATCCGGACTCCGCGGATCGCGCCCCTTTGCGGCCAAATCAAGTTGGGCGGGGCAGGGGGCGTCGGCGCGGGGCCCGAACAGGGCGTCTCAGAGCCTGTCCGGCCCGGATTCTCTTAACCCTCACCGTGCGGGGCGCGCGCGGTCAGGCGCTCCGGCGGAGGCTCAAGCCCCCCGAAGCGCGGCGGCGATCCGGTCGAGGGCGGGCAGCTTGCGGATCGGGCCGATCGCCGCGAGCGTCGGGGCGCCCTTCAGCATCGCGGCCGCGGCGGCCCGCACGTCCGCCACCGTGACGGCGTCGACCTTGTCGATCACCTCGCCGGCCGGGATCACCCGGCCCCAGGCCAGGATCTGGCGGGCGTTGCGCTCGATGCGCCCGCCCGGCGTCTCCAGGGCCGAGAGCAGGGACACCTTCAGCTGCGCCTTGGCGCGGGCGATCTCGGGCTCGGCGAGGTCCCGGGCGGCCCGGGCCGTGGCCGCCAGCGTCACGTCGACGAGCTCGGGCAGGTCCGCCCCCGAAGTTCCGGCGCCGATGCCGAACAGGCCGCAATCGGAGAACGGCCAGTGGAAGGCCTGGATCTCGTAGGCGAGGCCGCGGGTCTCGCGCACCTCCTGCCACAGCCGCGAGGTCAGCCCGCCGCCGAGGACCTGGGCGAACATGTGCAGCGCGTAGTAGCCGTCGTCCCGGAACGACAGGCCGGGCAGGCCGATCACCACGTTGGCCTGTTCGAGCTTGCGCGGCATCCGCCGCTCGCCGCCGCCGTAGACGCCCGGCACGGCAGCCGGCGCCACCGTGGCCGGCAGGGCGCCGAAATGGCGCTCGGCCGCCTCGACGATCGCCTCGTGGGTCACCGCGCCGGCCCCGGCCACGACGATGCGGTCCGGCGTGTATTCCCGGGCGAGGTAGGCGCGGATCCCGGCCTCGTCGAAACTCCGGATCGTCTCGGGGCGCCCGAGGATCGGGCGGCCGACCGGCTGGTCCGGGAAGGCGGCCTCCGTGAAGGCGTCGTAGACCACGTCGTCCGGGGTGTCCTCGACGGCGGCGTATTCCTGCAGGATCACGCCCTTCTCGCGGGCGAGCTCGCCGGCATCGAACACCGAATCGGTGAGGATGTCGCCGATCACGTCGAGGGCGAGGCCGGCATCCTCGCCGAGGACCCGGGCGGTGTAGCTCGTCCCCTCCGTGGAGGTGGCGGCGTTGATCTCGCCGCCGACATTCTCGATCTCCTCCGCGATTCCGTGGGCCGAGCGCGTGCGCGTGCCCTTGAACGCCATGTGCTCGATGAGGTGGGACAGCCCGGCCTCGTCGGCGCGCTCGTTGCGCGAGCCGGCCCCGACCCAGACGCCGAGGCTCGCGGTCGCGACCCCGGGCATCGGCTCGGTCACCACCGTCACGCCGTTGGCGAGCCGCGTGGTGCGCAGGGACGGGGAGGCGGCGTGCGTGGTGAAATGCTGGTTCATCGCGGGTTTGCCCCACCCCGGGTGATGCGGGCGCGCTCGCGGATCAGCCGCTCCACGGCGGCCTGATCGTTGGCCACCGGGGTCATGCGCTCGGGCCGGTCCATGAGGTCGGCGAGGTGCGGCGGCAGGGGCGGGCGCAGGCCGCCGGTGGCCTTGGCGACCGCGTCCGGGAACTTGGCCGGGTGCGCGGTGGCCAGGGCGACGACGGGGGTTGCGGGATCCCGCTCCAGGAGCCGGCGGCCGGCGCGCACCCCGATGGCGCTGTGGGGATCGAGCACGATCCCGGTGGCGGCCTGGGTCAGGGCGATCTCTTCCATCACGTCGGGCTCCGGCACCGCGACGGCGTCGAACTCGGAGCGGATTGAGGCCAGGATCTCCGGGCTCAAGGAGAAGCCGCCGGACTGCTTCAGCCCGGACATCAGCCGCGACAGCGCCGAGGCGTCGCGGCCGAGCGCCTCGAACAGCAGCCGCTCGAAATTCGAAGAAATCTGGATGTCCATGGAGGGGGAGGTCGTGGGCACGACGCCGCGCAGCGCGTAGGCGCCGTGCTCCAGGGTACGCACCAGGATGTCGTTGGCGTTGGTGCCGATCATCAGCCGCTCGATCGGCAGCCCCATCCGCTTGGCGACCCAGCCGGCGAGCACGTCGCCGAAATTGCCGGTCGGCACCGCGAAGGAGACCGGCCGGTGGGGCGCGCCGAGCGCCACCGCGCTGGTGAAGTAGTACACCGCCTGCGCCGCGACCCGGGCCCAGTTGATCGAGTTGACCCCGGACAGGCGCACGGAATCGGCGAAATCCGCGTGCTGGAACAGGGCTTTGACCAGGTTCTGGCAATCGTCGAAGGTGCCGTCCACGGCGAGCGCGTGGACGTTCTGGGCCGGCACCGAGGTCATCTGCCGCCGCTGGACCTCCGACACGCGCCCGTGCGGGTAGAGGATGAAGATGTCGACCCGGTCGAGGTCCCCGAACGCCTCGACGGCGGCCGAGCCGGTATCGCCCGAGGTCGCGCCCACGATGGTGGCGCGGGTGTCGCGCTTGGTGAGCACGTGGTCCATCAGCCGCCCGAGCAGCTGCATCGCCACGTCCTTGAAGGCCAGCGTCGGCCCGTGGAAGAGCTCCAGCAGGAACAGGTTGTCGTCGAGCTGGGTCAGCGGGCAGACCGCCGGGTGCCGGAAGGTGGCGTAGGATTCGTCGATCATCCGGTCGAGATCGGTGTCTTCGATCTCGCCATCGATCAGCGGGCGCAGCACGCGCTTGGCCACCTCCGCGTAGGGCTTGCCGGCGAAGCCGGCGATCTCCGCCCGGCCGATCTGCGGCCAGGTCTGCGGCACGTAGAGTCCGCCGTCGCGGGCGAGGCCTGCGAGGAGGGCATCCGAGAACGAGAGCGGCGCGGCCTCGCCGCGGGTCGAGACGTGGAGCACAGGGGCCTCCGGGAGGAAGGCGCCCCCTCTACACGATGCGGGCGGACCTGTCGAAAGTCCGGGCGGTCGCGGCGGGCCCGCGCGGTTTAACCGGGCCTGAACGGGCCGGTTCAGGACCGGTTGCGCCGCCGCGCCTAGGACCGGATCACCCCCGCGGCACCCCGGTTCGACCGGCCGGCGCCGCCGGGGCGGCCCGACCCCGCCCGCGGGGTGCTTCCTCAGAGAGAGCCGACATGATTCGAACCCGCGCCGTTCGCCCCCTCGCCATTCGACCCCTCACCTTGGCCGGCGCCGCCGTGCTGCTGCTCGGCACCGCCGCCATCGCGCAGACCC
>NZ_VRVG01000056.1:0-33573 GCF_008040085.1 Methylobacterium sp. WL7
ACGTTCCCACGCGTTACTCACCCGTCCGCCGCTGACACCGAAGTGCCCGCTCGACTTGCATGTGTTAAGCCTGCCGCCAGCGTTCGCTCTGAGCCAGGATCAAACTCTCACGTTGAAGAGATTGATCAAAGCTGATCACGTCATCTTGACGAAGGCTCACATTGATCCGGGCGTTTCCACCCGAACCGTGTGAGCTTCCAAAAAGCGCATGACAGCTCGCATCCTCTTGACGACCCGACTCACGTCGGATCCGCAAGGACAAGCGCCGTCCACGCTTCTCTTTCTCGTATTCACTTGTCAAAGAGCGGAACTGACCTTCGTCAGTACCTTGAAGAGACCAGTAAACCACCAGGCTGCCCCGGTCAAGTCCCACTGAAATCTTCGGAAAGTCCGTCCGACCGGCTCGCCTTTGCTTGGCCACCGCGTCGGGAGGCGCCGTATAAGACGCCCCGCATTCCCATGTCAACCACCCCTTTGCCGGCGTCGCACCGAAACCGCCGCGTCAGATCGTGTCGAGCGTGGCCTCACCTGCGGGCCATGTCGCGCTGGGATCCGAGCGCCGGGACCCTGGGTCGCGTCCGGAGTGGTGGCGTTGTCGTGCGGCGTCGGTAGCCGTCTTGAGCTTCTACAGGTGCGGGCATGATCGTTCCATGAGCCGCAGCACGGATTGACCGCACGTCCAGCATAGGTAGGATGATAGGACTTAAGGCGCCGGCGCTCTGCCCGTCATGGTCTCTCCCCCTGTTCGATGTGCCAGCCAACACGCGATCCTCACGGCGACCCTGCCGATCACCCCCGCCTGACCGGTTCTGGTCTCCACCGGGCGCGGCGGAACTCCGCCCTGGTGCGAAACGCCCGCGATCGCCTCCTCGCGATCGACATCCTGACGCCCGGCGCGGGTTACGTTCTGCGGTCGACCGTCGCTGCGACGCTCGCCCTCGGCATCGCGTTCGGCTTGCAGTTGGAGACGCCCTACTCGGCGGCCTCGACGGTCCTGCTGGTCGCCAACGCCAACCACGGCGCGGTCCTGGCCAAGGGCGGATGGCGCCTCGTCGGCACGGCGATCGGCGGGATGGCCGCGCTCGTGCTCATGGGCCTGTTCATCCAGGCCCCCCTCCTGTTCATCCTCGGTTTTGCCCTCTGGCTGGGTCTCTGCACCGGCGCGGCGACGCTGCTCCGTCATTTTCAGGCCTCCGGCGCGGCGGTGGCCGGCTATACGGTCGGCCTCGCCACGTATGGCGCGTTGGAGATGCCCGAGCGGGCGCTGGACGCCGTGCTCGGCCGTATGGCGACCGTCGCGGTCGGCGTGGCCTGCCTCGGGGTGGTGACGGCCCTGTCGAGCAGGCGCGCAACCCGCATCGCGCTCGAGACTGCCCTGGTCGGGCAATGCGCCGCGATCGCCGGCATCGCCCTGGAGCGGCTGGGCGGCAAATCGCAGCCGACCGCGCTGCCGACCGCGGCTCAGGTTTCCGGCCTCTTCGCGATCGACGATCTGGTGGACCTGAGCCGGGCCGAATCCCCGGACATCGCAAGGCGGGAGGGCGTGCTTCGAGAGACCATCGCGGCCCTGTTCGGTGCGCTGTTGGGCACGTCGGACCTGCATGCCGTCGATCGGTGGACGCCCCCGGATCTCGCCGCCGCGCACCGCGACGTCGTCACGGAATTCCCGCGGATCCTGTGCGCGCTGGAAGCTCGACGTTTCGATGATGCCCTCGAGCGGATCACCGCGTTGCGCGACGCCCTTCAGGCGCGCGTAGCGCGCGCCGAAACTGAGGATCCCGGAACAGCCCCCTCGTTGATCGCGCTCGACCGGCTCGTCGCGTTCGTCGAGGATTACGGGTCGGCGGTGTCGGCCATGGCACGCACGCAAGGCAGCCCCGCGAGACCGGAGCGGTCGTTCCGCTTCCATCGGGACTGGGGGGCGGCGACGGAGAACGGCCTGCGCTCCGCACTGGCGATCCCGCTCGCGGGCGCCTTCGGGATCGCGACGGGCTGGAACGACTGGTCGCTCCTGCTGCTCATCCTGGCGCCCTACACGGTCCTGCTCGCCATGACGGGCAACCCGGCAGCCGGCGCCGTCGCGTTCATCACCGGGACGATCCTGGCCGTGCCGGCCGCTTTCGTCTGCGCCCTCGGCCTGATGCCGCGCGTGCAGGGTTTCCCGTTGCTGGTCGCGGTGATCGCGCCGTTCTGGATGGCGGGCCTCTACGCCACCACCCTTCCGCGCCACGCGCCGGCCGGGCTGGCCTATCTGGTTGCGTTCAACACCCTCGTCGGCGCCACCAACCCGATGACGTTCAGCGTGCCGGCCTTCCTGAACCAGGCGTTCGGCTGGGTCACCGCGGTCTTCGTGACGCTTCTCGTCTTCCGCCTGCTCCTCCCGCAGGATCCCCGGCGGCAGGCGCGCCGCATCCGGGCGGCTCTGCGCCGCGACGCGCTGGCGCTCCTGGATTCGGATCCCCCTGAGCACCGGCAGGTCTGGGAGCATCTTCAGCATCACCGTCTGGCCCGCATCGCGCAGAGCCTCAGGGCCGATCCGGCCGGCGCGGCCATCATGGGGGACGGGATCGGGCTGCTGCATCTCGGTCGCGCGGCAATGCGGGCCCGAGATGCAGCCGGACGCTCCACCGCACCGGCGATGCTCCGCACGATGACCCTTCAAGCCTTGACCCTGCAGGCCTTGGCCGAGGCATCCCGGGCACCGCGGCAGGCTCGCGACACCCTCGCGGCGGCGGCGGCCGAGATCGCCGCGCGGTCGATCGAGGATCCGCGCGCATGGCCGGCGGCGCATCGGGTCGCCGCCTGCCTGACCGACATGGCCGTGCTGCTCGAAGCCCATCCCGACTGGTCCTTCGACCGCCACCGGAGCGCACCATGCTGAGCGAGGTCGCGATCGGGGGCGTCTACCTGCCGCCCATCCTCGTCTACCTCGTCGCGGCGATCCCGCTCTTCGCGGGGCTTCGGGCCGTCCTAGACCGGGCCGGGGTGCTGCGCTTCGCCTGGCATCCTGCGCTGCTGGAATTCGCGATGCTGCTCGCGACGGTCGCGCTTCTCATCCTCCTCGTGTGAGTGCCGCCATGACGGTCCTGAAGCGCCTGCTCCGCCCCGCGCTGACCCTCGCCGTCGTCGCCGCGACGGTGCTGCTGCTCGCCGCGCTGTGGCGTACCTACATGCTCGCGCCCTGGACGCGCGACGGGCGGGTCAGCGCCGAAGTGGTGCGGGTCACCCCCGAGGTCTCGGGTACGGTCGTCGACGTGCGCGCCGTCGACAACCACTTCGTCCATCGGGGCGACATCCTCTACGTGATCGATCCGCACCGCTTCCGGCTGGCGCTCGACAGCGCACAGGCCGTGGTCCTGGCCAGGCGCGAGGATGCGGCGCTGAAAACCGCGGCGGCGCGCCGGCGCAACCAGCTGAGCCCGGGTGTCGTGGCCTCCGAAGTGGTCGAGCAGGCCAACGGTATGGCGGCGATCGCGCGTGCCGATCACGACGCCGCGGTCGCCGCCGCCCATCTCGCCGAGGTCAACCTCGACCGCACCACGATCAGGGCCCCTGTGGACGGCTACGTCACCAACCTCCGGCTGCGGCCGGGAGATTATGCGACGACCGGCACGACCCGCGTCTCGGTGATCGATGCGGAGGGATTCTGGATCACCGCGTATTTCGAGGAGACCAAGCTGTCCCGGATCGCGATCGGCGCGCGCGCCGAGATCCGCCTGATGGGTTTCGAGCCGCCCCTCTCCGGGCACGTGGAGAGCATCGGGCACGGCATTGCCGATGCCAACGAGAGCCCCGACCATCTCGGCCTGCCGACCGTCAACCCGGTCTTCACCTGGGTGCGGCTGGCGCAGCGCATTCCCGTCCGGATCCACATCGACGCGGTGCCGCCGGGGGTGACGCTCGCGGCGGGCATGACCTGCAGCGTGGGCGTCGGCGAGGCAGTGGCCGGCAACCGGCTGCTGTCCCGGCTGGAATTCCTGCCGTGACGACGCCACGGCTTCGCGTCACCGGGTATCGGCAATCGGGAGACGCGCCGGAGACGGGGCAGCGATCCTGTCCGGCCCGTAATATGTTCGCTCGGGTGCCGCGTAGCTCGTTCTCTTGAAAGCCTGTTCCGTTCGGCATAAAGAACGCGCCGACGACCCGGCCGGCCATGCGCGCCGGTCCGAATTCCGGCGCAGGAAAGACGACCCGATGCCAGAGGGACTCGATGCCCGCACGATCGCGGCGACCAACGGGGTGGCCCAGGATACGTCCTTCGGCGCCGTGATCGCACCGATCCACCTCTCGACGACCTTCAAGTTTCCCGCCTTCGAGCAGCCCGGGCCCTACGACTATTCGCGGCTCGGCAACCCCACCCGCGACCAGCTCGCCGACACCATCGCCAAGCTCGAAGGCGGCGCCAGGGCCGTCATGGTGTCGAGCGGCATGGCGGCCATCGATCTCGCCCTGTCGAGCCTGTGTCCCGGCGACCTGTTGGTCGCGCCGCATGATTGCTACGGCGGGACGCACCGGCTGCTGAGCCTCCGCGCGGCCCGCGGGCAGTACCGGGTGCTGTTCGTCGACCAGACCGACCCGGAAGCCTTGGCCGCAGCGCTCGCTCAGTCACCTAAGGTCGTGCTGGTCGAAACCCCGAGCAACCCGCTGATGCGGGTCGTGGATGTCCGCCGCGTCACCCATGCGGCCAAGGCGGTCGGCGCCCTGGCCGTGGTCGACAACACCTTCCTGTCGCCGGCGCTGCAGCGGCCGATCGCCCTCGGGGCGGATCTCGTCGTCCACTCCACGACCAAGTTCCTCAACGGCCATTCGGACGTGATCGGCGGGGCCGTGATCGCCGCCGAGGCCTCGGTCGGCGACGACCTCGCGGCCTGGGCGAACACGATCGGGGTCACAGGCTCGCCGCTCGACGCCTACCTGACCCTGCGCGGCATCCGCACCCTGTTCGTCCGGGTGGAGCGCCAGCAGCAGAACGCCGGGCAGCTCGCGGCCTTCCTGGATGCACATCCGGCGGTCAGCCGCGTCCATTACCCGGGCCTCGCGTCCCATCCGGGCCACGCCATCGCCAGGGCGCAGCAAGCCGGGTTCGGCGCCATGTTGAGCTTCGAACTGGCCGGTGGCCGCGCTGCGGTGAAGACCCTGGTGGAGACCCTGCGGGTGTTCACGCTGGCCGAATCGCTGGGCGGGGTCGAGAGCCTGATCGCGCACCCGCCGACCATGACGCATGCGGCGATGGACCCCGAGGCGCGCGCCATCGCGGGCATCACCGACGGGCTGCTGCGCCTGTCGATCGGCCTGGAGGCCGTGGACGATCTGCTGGCAGACCTGTCCCACGGCCTGGAGGCGGTGACGCGCGGCTGAGCCGGCGGCTCACTCCTCCTCGACCACGCTGAAACCGGACTCATCCTCGACGACCCGGTACCGGGAGAGGCGCAGGATCTGCGAGCGCTCGGCCGCCTCGTCCCGGCATTTCAGGACGTGGGCGGTCCGGTTGACGACCTGCAGGTTCGGCACGCCCCAGTACCCCAGCAGCTCCGGCCAGGGCGCGTCGCGGTGCTCGCGCCAGACCCGGTAGAGCGGCACGGCGTGGTCCACCTCCGCGGTGCGCAGCAGCCGCTTGCCGGAGGCTTTGCAGCGATGCCCCTGATGGCGCTTCAGGACGCGGACCTGCTCGTGCGGCGCGATCCAGAACTTCCAGGCGGCGACACAGGCCGTGTGCCAGGCGGCTTTGCCGTTCGGCACACCCTGCCCCCAGAGGTCGCGGTGCCAGCCGAACCGGTAGACCGGCTGGCCGCAGATGCAGCAGGCGCCGCGACCACGGGCGAAGGCCGCCTCCCGGAACGGGGCGGGTGGAATCCGGAAGCTCGCCGGGCGACCGCCGGCGCCGCCCTCGCCGAGTTGCCAGGTCCAGCACTCCGGCGTCCCCGAGCGCGCGGCCAGGGCGCGGGCCAGCCGGTCGGCCCGCAGGATGTGGTTGCGCCAGTAGCTCTCCACCGCCAGGCGGGGAGTCGGCGGGGTCAGCGGCCGCGTCAGCGCGTGGTGCAGGATTGGGGCCGGAAAGATCGCCGGCAGGGCCCGTTCCAGCCTGGCCCGGGCCTTGGCGTTCTTCTGGTCGCGCCAGGTCGATGTCGTGGTCGATGCCGTCATGTCCGGCCGTGCTAGCGCGCGACGCACGGGAAGGCGACGGCATCCGGGCCACAGGTTCGCGGCGGCAGACTTAAGAAAGTGTTTCCCGTGAAACATCGCCACCGAGGCAGGCGGCCGCCCCCTCGGACATCTACAGGTCGACCGACATCGACAGCAGGTAGGTGCGCGGCCCGCCCTGGAAAAACGTCCCGAACGAGGCGACTCCGGTCCAGTACCGCGTGCCGGTGACGTTCAGCACGTTGGCCCGGAAGGTGGTCCGGCGCCCGTCGATCGTCGTCGCGTAGCGCAGGCCGAGATCGAGCCGCGTCCAGCCCGGCAGCGCCTGGCTGTTGGCGAGGTCGACATACTGCCGCCCGGTGTAGATCACCGCCCCGTCGACGGTCAGGCCCGGCAGTCCAAGCGTTCCGGCATGCCAAAGAAGTGTTCATGCCTTTCCGGCCAGCGTTCCGCGGTCCGGCCGCGCATCCGCGCCGGCCTGATTCGCCTCCGGGGAGACCGCGATGCCTTCGAACCCCTTCACCGTCGCCGGCTCTGCCGGGATCCTCGCCCTTGCCACGCTCTGGACCTGCGCACTTCCCTGCGCGGGCGCCCGGGCCGACCAGCCCTCGGCCAAGCTGTGCCAGGCCGCGACCTCGACACCCGAGACCCAGACCTGCCTGCACAAGGCCCTCGACGCTGCCGACGCGAAGCTCAACGCCGCCTACAGGAAGGCCCTGTCGGTCATCGACCAGGACGACCGTCCGCAGGACGCCAAGGCGACCTGGAAGGCCCAGTTCACGGCGGCCCAGCGCGCCTGGATCGCCTTCCGGGACGCCGATTGCGGCGACCTCACCTTCAGCGAGTGGAACAACGGCAGCGGCACCACCGCTGCTCTCTACGCCTGCAAGTACGACAAGACCGTCCAGCGGACCGACGATATTCTGAGCCGGTACCCGCTTCAGTAGAGGACCGTACCTGCCTCCGAGTGAGCGCAATAAGCGCAGGATAAACCACCCTGTCATTCCGGGGCCGCGCAGCGGAGCCCGGAATCCAGAGCCACCACCGGCGCAAGATCCTGCTCGACCGGTGTTTCTAGATTCCGGGCTCGCCTGCGGCGCCCCGGAATGACAGGGTGGATATTTTAGCGTTCGCGCAACGCCCAAGCCCTTCGGAGGCAGAGCAACTGGTCCGACCCTTGAATGCGCACGGCCGCTGAGCCTGCGAGGGACCCGGATGATCGTCGACCTGAACTGCGACATGGGCGAGGGTTTCGGCGTCTATCGCCTGGGCGACGATGCCGGGATGCTGGCGATCGCCAGTTCGGCCAACATCGCCTGCGGGTTCCACGCCGGCGACCCGCTGGTCATGCACGAGACCCTGACGCTCGCCGCCCGCGCCGGCGTCCAGGCCGGGGCGCATCCGGGCTTCCTCGATCTCTGGGGCTTCGGCCGGCGCCCGATCCACGGCGAGCGCCCGGCCGATGTCGAGAAGGCCGTGCTCTACCAGGTCGGCGCCCTCCTGGCGCTGGCCCAGGATGCCGGCTGCCCGGTGCGGCACGTGAAGACCCACGGGGCGCTGGGCAACATCGCCAACGCGGACGCGGATCTCGCCCTGGCGGTCGCCCGGGCGATCCGGACGCTGGACCGCGACCTGATCTTCGTGGTCATGCCCGGCCTCGAGACCGAGCGGGCCGGCGAGCGGCTCGGTTTGCCGCTGGCCCGGGAGATCTACGCCGACCGGGCTTACGCCGAGACCGGCAACCTGGTCTCGCGCAAGCTCCCGGGCGCGGTCCTGCACGATCCGGCCGAGGCGGCAGAGCGCGTGGTGCGGATGATCGAGGACCGCGCCATCACGTGCCTGTCCGGGCGACGCATCCCGGCCCGAATCGACAGCATCTGCGTCCACGGCGACACACCGGGCGCGGTCGCGATGGCCGCGCGGGTGCGGTCCGACCTGGCCGCCCTGGGGATCGCCATCAGGCCGATGGCCCAGGTGATCGGTAGCGCGATCGGTAGCGCGGTCGGCGACTCGACCGGCGCCTGAGTTCGCCGATTCCGTTCGGTTTCGGCCGCGATCCGGCTCACCGTCATGCAAACGTCGCAGATGGGCCAGAAAGCCACTCGCTGCTTACGAGGCTTTGAGAGGCCCTATGGATTTCCACCGTCGCTTCACGGTTCTGATGTGCGCCCCCGCCTTCGATCCGGACGACCTGGAGGGCGCGCGCGTCGCCCAGATCTTGGCGGCGGTGGAGAATCGCGGCTTCGAGGTGGTGCGGGCCCGGCGGGTCGAGGACGCGGCGATCGCCGTGCAGACCGATGCCGCCATCGGCTGCATGGTGGTCGACTGGGGCAAGCGCGGCCTCGACGGCAAGGCCGCCGCGCTGATCGACATGATGCGCAAGCGCGGCCTGGAGATGCCGATCGTCATCATGGTCCGCCGCAAGCGGCTGGAGGACATCCCGGTCGAGCTCCTGGACTTCATCGACGGCTACATCTTCCTGGCGGAAGAGACGCCGGAATTCATCGCCCGCGGCCTGGTCAGCCGGGTGACGCAATATGCCGAGACCCTGAAGACGCCGTTCTTCGGCGCGCTCGTGGACTATGCCGAGAAGGGCAACCAGCTCTGGACCTGCCCGGGCCACAACGGCGGCATCTTCTATAACCGGTCCCCCATCGGCCGGATCTTCGTGGAGCATCTGGGCGAGGCGATCTTCCGCGACGACCTCGATAATTCGGTGCTCGACCTCGGCGACCTGCTGACCCACGAGGGGCCCGCGCTCAAGGCCCAGAAGGAGGCCGCCAAGATCTTCGGGGCGGAGAAGACCTACTTCGTCCTCAACGGCACCTCGGCTTCCAACAAGATCGTCCTGTCCTCGCTGGTGGCCGAGGACGACCTCGTTCTGTTCGACCGCAACAACCACAAGGCGGCCCATCACGGCGCCCTGTTCCTCGGCGGCGGCATCCCGATCTTCCTGGAGACCGACCGGAACGCCTTCGGCTTGATCGGTCCGATCTATCACGAGGCCCTGGACGAGACCCGGATCCGGGAAAAGATCCGTGCCAACCCCCTTGTCACCGACCCCGAGGCCTGGCGCCGGGAGCGGCCGTTCCGGGTCGCGGTGATCGAGCAATGCACCTATGACGGCACGATCTACGACGCGCAGGAGATCCTGGAGCGGATCGGCCACCTCTGCGACTACATCCTGTTCGACGAGGCCTGGGCGGGCTTCATGAAGTTCCACCCGCTGTTCGCCCGGCGCTTCGCCATGGGGCTCACCGGCCTCGACGAGACCTCGCCGGGCATCGTCGCCACGCAATCGACCCACAAGCAGCTCGCGAGCTTCTCACAGGCCTCGCAGATCCACACCCGCGACGGCCATATCCGCGGCCAGACCCGCCGCGTGGAGCACAAGCGCCTCAACGAGAGTTTTTTGGTCCACGCCTCGACCTCGCCGTTCTATCCCCTGTTCGCCTCCCTCGATGTCGGCGCCCAGATGATGAAGGGCCGATCGGGCATGATCCTGTGGGACGACACGATCCGGCTCGGGATCGAGTGGCGCAAGAAGGTCCGGGCGATCCGGCGGGAATTCGAGGAGAACGAGGCCGACCCGCTGCGGCGGTGGTTCTTCGACCCGTTCGTGCCGGACGTGACCAGCACCGCCGACGGGGCCGAGGTGCCGTGGGAGAAGGTGCCCACCGACGAGCTCGCCTCCGACCCGCGGCACTGGGAACTGAAGCCCGGTGCCCGCTGGCACGGGTTCACCCATGTCGCGCCGGGCTACGCGATCACCGACCCGAACAAGCTCACGGTGCTCACCCCGGGCTTCGACCGGCGGACCGGCGCCTATGCCGACCACGGCGTGCCGGCCCCGATCGTCGCGCAGTACCTGCGCGAGAACCGGATCGTGGCCGAGAAGAACGACCTGAACTCGCTGCTCTTCCTGCTGACGCCGGGCGTCGAGTCGTCCAAGGCCGGAACCCTGATCTCCGGCCTCGTGGCGTTCAAGCGGCATCACGACGACAACGTGCCGCTCGAGGAGGCCATGCCGGAATTCGTCAACCGCCGGCCCAACCGCTACCGGGGCGTGCGCCTGCGCGACCTCTGCGCCGAGTTCCACGCCTTCCACCGGGAGGCCAACACCTCCATGCTCCAGCGTCGGCAATTCGCCCCCGAGCACCTGCCCGAGATGGTGATGCCGCCCAAGCGCGCCGCCCAGATGCTGACCCGCAACAAGGTCGATTACGTGCCGATCGCAGAGGCCGAGGGGCGCATCGCCTCGACCCTGATGCTGGTCTACCCGCCGGGCATCGGCACCGTCCTGCCGGGCGAGCGCTTGGACGACCGCGCGAAGCCGATGCTCGACTATTTCAAGATGTTCGAGGCCTCGGCCAACCTGTTCCCCGGCTTCGAGGCCGAGATCCAGGGGGTCTACCGCGAGGTCGAGCCGGACGGGCGGATCCGCTTCCACACCTACGTCGTGCGGGACGGCGCCTGATGGAGATCGAGCCCGAGGAGGGCGCCCCGATCCCGGCGCGGCCGAGCCCGGACATCATCATCCGCGCCTCCTCGGACGCGGATGTCGAGGCGATGGTGGCGATCTACGAGCACCATATCGGCAAGGGCGTCGGCAACGTCGCCGAATTCGACGACGAGGCGCGCCTGCTGCCCGACGACCTGAAGCGCCGGCGCAAGACCATGCGCAAGAAGCGCCTGCCCCACCTCGTCGCCGAGCGCGGCGGCCAGGTGGCGGGCTACGCCTACGCGGTGCCGTTCCGGAAGCGCCCGGCCTATCGCTACACGCTCAAGCACTCGATCTACGTGCATCCCGACCACCTCCATGCCGGGATCGGGCGCCGCCTCCTGCCGGCCCTGATCGAGGCCTGCGCGGCCGGCGGCTACCGCCAAATGATCGGCTACATCGACGCGCAGAACGCCGCGTCGCTGCGCCTCCACGAGACCTGCGGCTTCGTCCGCGTCGGCTACCTGAAGGCGGTGGGCTTCAAGTACGGCCGCTGGTCGGACAGCGTGATGGTGCAGCGGGCGCTGGGCACCGGATCCGAGGACCAGCCGGGGACGTAGGACGCGACGGGACCGGTCAGTGCCCGTCGGCCGCAGCGGCGGGCTTGGCCGTGGCGACCAACTCGATATCGACCCCGACCTCGAGGGCGACCCATTGTCCGGAGGCCCAGGCACCCTGGCCGACACCGAAATCGGTGCGGACGAGGCCGACATGCCCGGTGGCATGCGCTTGGGGGCCTTCGAGCGCCAGGTGGAAAGGCAGCGTCAGCGGACGCGTCATGCCCCGGATGGTCAGGTCGCCGACCGCCTCGTAGTCGCCCCGGCCCTTGTCGACGAAGCGGGTGGCCTCGAAGCGCGCGTGGCTGGCGCTGGTTACGTCGAACCAGTCCTTCTGGGGCAGAGCCGCGTCGCGCTGGGCATCGCCGGTGCGGGCGCTGCCGAGATCGACCAGCACCGTGGCGCGGCCGGCCTCGGGCTTGGCGGGGTCGAAATCCACCCGGGCGTCGAAGCGCTCGAAGCGTCCCGAGAACGGGGTCCCGACCTGCACGCCCGAGAACCGGATCGCGCTCTTGGCCGGATCCACCGCCCACTCGGCGGAGGCGGCGGGCCGCACGGCGCCCGGGAGGACGGCCGACAGGCACAGGGCGAGGCACGCAAGACGCAGCGTCATCGGGTCGAGTCCAGGGGTTCGGGAGGCATCGCGGCGGCGCGGCCGGGCAGCATCCGCCACAGCACGCCGTCGCGCAGGATGAGATGGTGGCGCAGCGCGGCCGCCACGTGCAGCACCAGCAAGGCCGTCAGGAACCACGCCCCGTAGGCGTGCAGCAGCTTGAAAGCCCCCTCCGCGCCCGCCGGGTCGGTCAGCAGCGGGGCCAGCGGCAGGTGCGGCCAGGGCACGAGCCCGTACAGGACCGTCGGGATGTTGAACGGCGAAAGCGAGACCACCGCCCAGCCGGTGAGCGGCAGCCCGATCAGGAGCCCGTACAGGATGGCGTGCGCCGCCCCCGCGGCCCGGCGTTCCCGGGCCGGCATGGCCGCCGGGTGCGGCGGCGGCCGGTGGGCCAGCCGCCAGGCCAGGCGCAGGCCGGTCAGGACCAGCACGGTGATCCCGACCGACTTGTGCCACTGGTAGAGCGGGAACAGGCGCATCGGCGCCAGCCCGGCATGCGTCATGGTCAGGCCCATGCCGATCAGGGCGAGCACGCCCAGCGCGCTCGCCCAGTGCAGCAGGATGGCCACCGCGGAGTAGCGCCGCGCCGCTGAGTCGGGTGCCATGACCATCCTCCCGTCCCGGAGTTCCGGGTCAGTCCTGCCGCTCGAAGGCGCCCGCGATGGTCAGGTGCAGGTCGTCGCCGATCAGCGGCACGTAGGTCTTCACCCCGAACTCGGAGCGCTTGAGCGTGCCGGTGGCGTCGAAGCCGACCGTGACCTTCTTGCTCAGCGGGTTCACGCCGGCCCCGACCAGGGTGACGTCCAGCGTCACCGGCTTGGTCACGCCATGCAGCGTGAGGTTGCCGGCCACCTTCGCCTTGTCCTTCCCCTCGGGGGTGACCTTGGTGGACACGAAAGTCATCTCGGGGAACTTGCCCGCGTCGAGCCACTGGTCGCCCTTCAGCTCGTCGGTGAGCTTGGCGCTGGTCGTGGTCACCGAGGCGACCGGGATCTTGATCGACAGCTTCGCGGCCGCCGGGTTCTTGGGCTGCAGGTCGAGGGTCCCGGACACGTCCGAGAAGCCGCCGGCATAGTTCGAGAAGCCCATATGGGAGACCCGCCAGCCGACCTGGGTGTGGTTGGGATCGACCGCGTAGGCGCCGGCCTGGATCTGGGCCGGGTCGCGGGTCGGCGGGGTCTGGGCCAGGACCGGAGTGGCGACCAAGACCGGGGTGGCGATCAGGAAAGCCAGAAGGCCGGAGGCGAGAATCGACTTCAAGGGTGTCTCCTACAGGTGACGATCATGCGCGATTCGGTGCGCCGCAGCAGCGCTGTAGACCCGTTCACGGCCGCGGTTGAGCCTGCTATCCGGAACCCCATGGTTGCGAGAACGGAAACCTTCCAGGGCGGACTCGACGACGTGCGCGCCTTCTGCACGGTCGTCGATCTCGGCACCGTCACGGCCGCGGCCGCGAGCCTGCGGGAAACCAAGGGCAGCGTCAGCCGGCGCCTCTCCCGGCTGGAACGGGCGCTCGGCACCCGGCTGATGGCCCGAACCTCCCGGGCGGTCTCGCCCACCGCGGAGGGCCTGGCGTTCTACGCCAAGGCCCACGAGAGCCTGGCCCTGCTCGACGAGGCCGCCGAGACCGCCCGCGACGCCCGGACGGTGCCGGCCGGGCACCTGCGGATGACCACCTCCATCGACTTCGGGATCGAGGTGATGCCCGAGATCGTCGCGAGCTTCCGGGCGGCCTATCCGCAGATCACGGTCGAGATGCTGAACACCGATGCCCGCCTCGACCTGGCGGCCAACCGGATCGACCTCGCCCTGCGGCTGGGCGGCGCGGAGGAGACCGGCTACCGGGCCGTCGTCCTGGCGACCCTGGCGGTCGGCCTCTACGCCGCGCCCGCCTACCTGCTGCGCCGTCCCGCGCCGGCCGACCTGGCCGGGCTGCACGGCCACGACCTGATCCTCTCCCGGGAGCGGCTGGGCTCGGGGGCCCTGCCCCTCACCGATGGGCGCGGCCAGTCCGAGCAGGTCGTCATGAGCCCGGCCATCCGGGTCAGCGATTTCGCGACCGTCCACCGCCTGACCCTGGCAGGGGCCGGGATCGGCCATATCCCGAGCCTCGTGGCCGCCCGGGCGGTCGCGGCGGGCCAGCTCGTGCGCGTGCTGGCCCCCTGGGCGAGCCGCGGCGGGGTCCTGCGCGCCGTGACGCTGGCCGGGCGCGACCTGCCGGCACGGGTCCAGGTCTTCCGGGACCACGTGCGCGAGGCGCTCACTGCCTGCGGTCCAGGTTCCAGTGAGACGCACTCTAGCGATCAATACAATCAAGACTTGTAGAGACTAAATATCCCCGCCTTATTGACTGATCGATCGAGACAATCTTACCGTCCGGCTTAGCGGGGTGTTCAGGACCTCGGCGCACCATGGCGCTTGGCGGCATCCCGGGCCGCTCGGCGGACGATCCCGCCTCGATCCCCTGCCCGGGCGTATCCAGTACCCAGCGGACATCCAACATGCCCCTTCGCGACCGGCGCCTCCGGCCCTTGCTCCTCGTCGGAACGATGGTTCTGGCGGGTCTGTGCGCCGCGCCGCACGCGGCCTGGGCGATGCTGTCGAGCACGACCCGCGTCGTGCTACAGAAGGGACGCCATTACGTGCCGACCGACCTGTTCCTGCGGCGCGGCGACACGATCACCCTGCGCAACGAGGATTCCAGCCAGACACACCACGCCTTCATCGAGGCGGACCGGTTCTCGTTCGATGCGGGCGATCAGGAACCCGGCACCGAGACCCGGCTGGTCCTGGCGGAAGCGGGGGATTTCGTCATCCAGTGCGGCATCCACCCGAAGATGAAGCTGACCATCCACGTCCAGTAGGGCGCGGGGCGGTCAGCCCTCGCGGCCGAGGCCGAGACCGCGGATCAGATCGCCGATCGGATCGATCTTCCTGGGGGCCGGCGCGGGCGCCGATGGTGCGGTCATCGGCTCGACGGCTGCCGTGCGGGCCAGGCCGGCGTTGCGCAGGCGGGCCGTCCGGCGAAGGCTGCGATCCGCCACCTTCGACCGGTGTGCCACCACCGTCTTCCGAGCCTTCTCGGCGGGGGCGACCATCTCGCTCGGCAGCGCCGGAGCCGCGATGGCACCCGGCGGCAATGCGGCGGCCAATCGCGGCGCCAGCAGGTCGGGGGCGGGCGCACGCCCAATCTCCGATGCGGGGGCGTCGGACTTGCCGAGGCCGGCAAGCCGGGCCGGCGGATCCGCCCAGCCCGATGGGGTGGCCTGCGTTGCGACAGTCCGGACCGGGCGCTGCTGCGCCTCGTAATTGCCCGGATGCAGAGTATGGGCCGCCACGACCAAGCCGAATACGGCGATCGCAGTCGTCGCAAGGGTGGATCTGTAGTGTTCCATGACGGCAGAACGAACAGCCAAGGTCATGGTTCCGCTTGGCCGTAACCTCGGGCCGGAGCTTCAGAGTCCGGATCTCCGTCCGCAGTCTCGAAGACAGGACAGAAAAAAAGGCCACTCCCGAAGGAGCGGCCCGAAGTCTAGGGAGGAAACGCCCAAGAAGGGCAGCGGGATCGCGACGCCATCGCCATCCCGCACTGCACAGATAGGCTACCGCATTGCGGCATGCAACAGACCGGAGGCCGTTTCCTTATGCATGGACGACACCCATCGGACCCCAAGACATGCATTTAGAGCATGACTGAAGGCCGATCAGCCGTCGTTCTGCGGCTCGTCGTGCCCGATCAGCCGCTCGACCTCGGCCAGGGCGACCGCGCGGGCCACACCTTCGGAGGCGTGCGGGCGGTACGATCCCCGAACCAGCTTGCCGCGGTCCCGGATCGCCCACGTGAAACGGCCCGGGTCATGCCGGCTCGGCCTGACCTCAACCGTGTAGAGATGCCCGCCATTCGCACCCATGCCTCGCATGTGCGAACTCCCCTGCTCCGGCCCAGGGGGTGCGACCGTGGGCGGCAGCCGGGCCCTTACCGGGCCGGCTTCCCGCGGCCGGCCTCGGGCCGGGACGGCTCGGCCGGGCCGTCGGTGCGGGTGCCGAGCCAGACCACGTGCTTGGGCCCGCTGCCGCGGCCGCTGGCATGGACCCGGGCCTCCTCGACCGCGAAGCCGGAGCGCTGCAGGCGGGACTTGAACTTCCGGTCCGGGGCGCCGGACCAGACGGCCAGGATGCCGCCCGGCCGGAGGGCCCAGCGGGCCCGCTTGAGGCCCCAATTGTCGTAGAGCCGGTCGTTGGAGCGGCGCATCAGCCCCTCCGGGCCGTTGTCGACGTCGAGCAGGATGGCGTCGTACTGGCCCGGCCCCGCCTGGATCAGGCGGTTCACGTCGGCCTCCTGCACGTCGACCCGGGGGTCGTCCAGGCAATCGGCGAAGACGTGGGCGAGCGGGCCGCGGGCCCAGGCGATCACCGCCGGCACCAGTTCGGCCACCACGACCCGCGCATCCGGGCCGAGGCCCGCCAGGGCCGCCCGCAGGGTGAAGCCCATGCCGAGGCCGCCGATCAGCATCCGGGCCCGGGGCCGGTCCCTCAGCCGCTCGCAGGTCATCGCGGCGAGCGCCGCCTCGGAGCCGCTGCGGCGGTTGTTCATCAGCTCGATCGTGTCGGCCAGGATCGAGAACTCCTCGCCGCGCTGCATCAGGCGCAGGTCGGTGCCGCCCCCCGGGACGGAGCCGGTGTCGAGATGAACCCAGGGTATCACGGACGTTTCCTCGATTGGCGGTGCGGTCGGTCGGGGACCGTCGGCACGAAAGATCACGGCGAGAGCGGGGCCGCGGGCAGGTTCGGCGCTGCGCGCGACGCAACCCCCTGCGCGCCGGTGCCCCCTGCCGCGCGGGATCGCGGTGGCGTATCAGCACCTATGGCTAAGCGCATCAAGTCGAGACCCCAGGAACGGGGCTTCATTCTGTTCGACGTCGTCTTCGAGGACGGCTCCCGGGCTTCGAACCGCCGTGTGCCGGCCGAGATCCTCGGCGGCCTGGACGGCGACGAGCCGGCCCGGCAGATCATCGCCGAGCAGGAAGAGGAGATCGCCCTCAAGGCCGGACGGCCCGGCCGCGAGATCCAGAGCCTGACGCGCTCGCCGATCATCAAGCCCAAGCCGGTCGTCTGACCGGCCGGTCGCGCGGGCTTCCGGATCAGACCGCGCCCTCGACCACCTCCAGCGCCCGCAGGATCGCGAAGCCGATCCGCTCCGCCTCGCCCTCCGCGTCGCCGGCCGCCGGCAGCAGCGCCACCGTCTCGACGGCGTGCTCGTCCTCCGGGCCGACCACGATCCGGAACACGTCGCCTTCCTGGGCGGCCGGATCGCGGATCAGGCCGACCCGGTGGCCCGCGGCCGAGCCGAACAGGCGCAGCGGCGGCTGATCGGGCTCGGGCTCCGTCCGCTCCGGCGGTGCAACGGTGCGGGGCGCCCCGAAGGTCGGGCGGATGACGTTGTCGTCGGGCATGCCGAACCAGCCTCCTCAGGAGTGCGCGATGCCGGCCGTGGCCAGCACGGCGTCGGCCAGCACCTCCATGCCGGCCCGGGCCCAATCCGGCGTGATGCTCTCGGCCTCGTTGTGGCTGATGCCGCCGTGGCACGGGCAGAACACCAGGGCCGCCGGCACCGTCCGGGCGCAATAGACGGCGTCGTGATAGATCGCGGTCGGCATCCGGGTCCAGGCATGGCCCCGCGCCTCGGCCGCCGCCTGGACGCGGTCCACCAGGACCGGATCGAACGGGGTCAGCGGCGCCCGCCAGAACTCCTCCACCCGGATCGCGACGCCCCGCTCGGCGGCGAGCGCGTCGGCCCGGGCCAGGATCCGCTCCCGCATCGCCTCCAGCTGCCCGGGGTCGCCGTGGCGGGTGTCGAGGCTGAACCAGACCCGGCCCGGGGTGATGTTGCGGCTCGCGGGCTCGGCTGTCAGGACTCCGACGGTGGCACGGCCGCGCTCGCCCCCGGAGCCGACCGCGTCCCGGGCGATCGCCTCGAGCGAGCCGATCAGCGCGGCGGCGGCCATCATGGCGTCGCGCCGCCCGGCCATGGGGCTGCCGGCATGGGCCTCCTCGCCCAGCACGGTGATTTCGTACCAGATCTGTGCGAGCGCCCGGTCGACCACACCGATGGTGAAGCCGGCCTCCTCCAGGCGCTTGCCCTGCTCGATGTGCAGTTCGAAATACGCGCCGATCCCGCGAAGATCCGCCGGCTCCGCCTCCCCCTGCCAGCCGATCCGGCGCAGTTCGTCGCCGAACACGTGGCCGGCGAGATCCCGGGTCGCCATCACGTCGGCCTCGGAGACGATGCCCATGGCGACGCCGCTGCCGCTCATGGGCGGCGCGAAGCGCGAGCCCTCCTCGTTGCACCAGTTGATCAGCAGGAGCGGCGCCTCGGTCTCGATCCCGGCCTCGTGCAGGGCGCGCATGATCTCCAGCCCGGCGAGCACCCCCAGCGGACCGTCGAACTTGCCGCCGGTGGGCTGGGTGTCGAGATGGCTGCCGATGGCGACGGGCTTCCGGCCCGGGTCCCGCCCCGGCCGGTGGAAGACCATGTTGCCGATCCGGTCCACCGTCAGGGTCATCCCGACCGCCTCGCCCCAGCGCCGGAACAGGGCACGCCCCTCGGCGTCCCGATCGGTCAGGGTCTGCCGGTCGTTGCCGCCGTTGGGAAGCGCGCCGATCCGGGCGAGCTCCATCAGGCTGTCCCAGAGGCGGTCCTGCGAGAGCGGGAGGTTGGTGCGATCCATATCCATGCGGTCCCGCGCGCGCCCCGGCCGACCCTGTACCGGCGTCCGCGACGTTAGGCCGTGATCCCGCCCGGCACCAGCAGGGGCGGGGGAGATCCCCCCGGCGCCGGGCTCCGTCGCGGACCGGTCCTCAGAGGCTCGGATCCGGGAAATCCTGCGCGTGCAGGCTCCAGATCGCCCGTCCGTCCGCGGCGGAGACGTAGACCGCGTTGGCGCCGAGGGCGGCCAGATCGAGATCGATCCGCTTGGCCGCCGCCACCGCGCCCGCGTCGTCGGCGGCCTCGAAGGTCTGCCGGTACAGGTCCGGGCCGAGCATCCCGTCCGGCTCCCGGCGTATCGCTCGAAAAATGTATCTGCGCATCGAAAGTCCTGGATCGACACGGTATCCGCGCCGTCGGCGAATACATCGCCGCAATGCCTGCGCGTTCGGTGACGGACAGACTGCGCCACGAAAAGCTTTACGGCGGGTTTGTGCACTGCGAATGCAGCTTCAGTCGCGCAGGCCCGGCCCCCGCCGCTGTCGAGCCGGGGCCGGAGACCCGTGACGACATGTCAGGGCGCGGGGCATGATCGATTCGGATCGATCCGTTGCCAAACTGCTTGTGGGCTACAAGTGTCGCACTCGGCTGCCGGCTGTCCCGGGGATGGGCAGGCCGCAGCCAGGTTTGGGGGATGGAATGGCATTGGCGTCCATGGCGGCCTCCGCCCTGCAGGATGCGGGTTTCGTCGGCACCTGGGACACGGATGTCTCCGCCGGCCGATCGGTACTCGACGCGGGCGCGGCCGCATTGCTGTCCGGGAATGAGGGCTTTGCCGGCAAGCCTTTGCCGCTCGACGTCGCCCTGGGACGCGTCCATCCGGAGGATCGCGGCTGGGTCTTCGACGAGATTCGCAAGGTGCGCCGGATCGGCGGCCCGGTCTCGCTGGAGTTTCGCGTCCTGAGCCAGACCGGCGACGTCCGCTGGATCCTCACCCGCGGGCGGCTGGCCCCCGACACCACGGGGGCACTGCGGGGGCGCGGCGCCTATATCGACGTCACGGACCTGTACGGCGGCACCCCGCCCGGGCGGGACGACAACCGGGTCCAGGCCAAGCTCCCGATCGAGGTCAAGCACCTTGAGGCGGCCGCCGACAACTGTATCCGGGTCCACGCGGCGCTGGAGCGCTACGGCAACCCGCAGCTCCGGCTGATCTCGAGCATGCTGCTGCTCGGGATCGGCCGGGCGCTCGCGCAGCGGGAGCCGTAGGGCGGGTTCAGGTCCGCCAGGGGTGGGCGGGAAGCTCGGTCCGGCCGATCGCCTTGGCGCCGGCCTCCGCCACGGCGTGATCGTTCTCCACCGTTGACCCGCTGACGCCGATCGCGCCCGACATGACGCCGTCGGCATCGACGATCGGGATGCCGCCCGGGAAGGTGATCAGTCCGTCGTTCGAATGCTCGATGCCGTAGAGCGGGCCGCCCGGCTGGGACAGCTGGCCGATCTGGCCGGTCATCATGCCGAAGAACACCGAGGTCTTGGCCTTCTTGTGAGCGATGTCGATCGAGCCGACCCAGGCATCGTCCATGCGATGGAACGCCTTCAGGTTGCCGCCGGAATCGACCACCGCGATGCACATCTGGGTGTCCAGCTCCTTGGCCTTCGCCCGCGCCGCGGCGATTGCCCGCTCGGCCTGCTCAATCGTGACGTGCATGGTGCCTCCCTGGTTGGCCCGGGCCGGCGCAGGGTCGCTGAGAAATTCCAGCGACCCCGGGACGCCTCCCGTTCTGCGCGAGAAGGCCCGACCGGACGGCGCCGGTCAACTCCGGATCACGCCGATCGCCCCGCCGGGCATCGGCGGACGACAGGCCGGGCGCCCGCCTTGCACGGGGTCATGGGCGCCCGGCCGTGCGGCCGTACCGGAGACGAAAGGGCATGAGACCCCGGTACAACGTCGGGACCCGACCGGGCCGGCGCACCACTGGGTGGCACGGGGCGCTCGGGCGGAGTGTGGCCAGCCGCAGATGGGCTGCGACGGGTCCGCTGTCACTGATACGATTGTACCGGTCCGGCCCGGGCGGCCCTCACAAACGCGTGAGCGCAGCCCGGGATCGGATCAGGCTCCGGCGGCGCGCTCCCGCGCGGTCCGGATCCGGTCCAGGAGGTCGGCCGCCAGCGCGGCCCGGGCCTGCGCGTCGGCGCAGGGCCGGCGCCAGACCACGCGGCCCTGGCGCAGGACGATCCCGTCCTCGGCCGGCATCGGCGGCAGCGGCCGGTCGGACCGGATGTCGGCCGCGACACCCTGGGGACCGCCGCTGAGCCGGGCCACGCCCAGCCCGCAGCAGGCGGCGCGCAGCCGCGCCAGGGTGAACAGGGCCAGGACCGGCGCCGGGGCTGCGCCGAAGCGGTCCTCGACCTCTCCGGACAGGGCCTCGATCGCCTCGCCGTCGCGCAGGCGCAGCAGCCGCGTGTAGAGGCTCAGGCGGATCTCGGGCTCGGGCACGTAATCCGCCGGGATCCGGCTCGGCAGCCCGATCTCGATCTCCGGGCTCCAATCCTCGGCCGGCTCGCCCTTGGCGGCGGTGAGCGCCAGCTGCAGCAGGTGCTGGTAGAGGCCGAGCCCGACCAGCTTGGCGTGGCCGGCCTGGTCCTCGCCGACGAGGTCGCCGGCCCCGCGCAGGTCGAGGTCGCGGGCGCTGACCGCGAAGCCGGCGCCGAGCCGGTCCAGGGCCTCCAGGGCGCGCAGGCGCTGGAGGGCGGCGGGCGCCGGCGGCGCGGCCGGATCGCTGAGCAGGTGGACGACCCCGCGCCGCTGGCCGCGGCCGACGCGGCCGCGCAGCTGGTGGAGCTGCGCCAGCCCGAACCGGGCGGCCTCCCAGACCAGCATGGTGTTGGCCCGGGGCACGTCGAGGCCGCTCTCCACGATGGCGGTGGCGAGGAGGACGTCGCCATCCCCGTCGGCGAAGCGGACCATGACCTCGTCCATGGCCGAAGGCTTGAGGTCGCCGTGCGCCACCAGCACGTCGAGGCCCGGCACGAGGCCGCGCAGGCGCTCGGCCATGGGGGCGATGTCCTCAATGCGCGGACAGACGACGAAGCTCTGCCCGCCGCGGCGATGCTCGCGGATCAGGGCCTCGCGGATCGCATCGGCCTCGAAGGGGGCCACCACGGTCCGGACCGGCTGGCGCATCGCCGGGGGCGTGGCGATCACGCTGAGGCTCTGCAAGCCGACGAGCGCGGCCTGGAGCGTGCGCGGGATCGGGGTGGCGGTCAGCGTCAGCACGTGCCCGCCCTCGGCGAGGCGGCGCAGGTCCGCCTTCATTTTGGCGCCGAAGCGCTGCTCCTCGTCGATCACCGTCAGGCCAAGATCGGCGAAGCCGACGCCGCGGGCGGCCAGCGCCTGGGTCCCGACCACGAGCCGGATCGAGCCGTCCGCGAGGCCGGCCTTCACCCGCTTGGCCTCGGCCGGGGAGACCAGACGCGAGAGCTGCGCGACCTCGATGCCGAAGCGGCCGAACCGGCGACGCAGGGTCTCGACGTGCTGGCGGGCCAGGACCGTGGTCGGGGCGATCAACGCCGCCTGCTTGCCCGCGAAGACCGTCGCCGCCAGAGCCCGCAGCGCGACCTCGGTCTTGCCGAAGCCGACATCGCCGCAGACCAGCCGGTCCATCGGACGCCCGGAGGCGAGGTCGGCCATCAGCGCGTCCACCGCGGCGGCCTGATCGGGGGTCGGGGCGAAGCCGAAGCCCGCCGCGAACCGCTCCATGTCGCGGGACGGCGGCGCCAGGACCGGGGCTTCGGTATCCCGGCGGGCGCGGGCGGCCTCCAGCATCACCCGGGCGGTCCGGGCCATGGTGGCCTCGGCCTGGAGGCGGCGGCGGGCCCAGGTCCCGCCGTCGAGCTTGTCGAGGGTGACCGCGTCGGGCTCCGGGCCGTAGCGCCAGATCCGGTCGGCCTGGGTGACCGGCACCATCAGGATCGCGTCGCCGGCAAAGCGCAGCCGCAGGGCCTCGGATGGCTCGTCGTCCGCGCCGACGCCCTGCGGGTTCGACACGGGCTCCAGCCCCTCGAACACGCACAGGCCGTGGTCGCGGTCGACCGCCACGTCGCCGGGGCGCAGGTCGACCTCGCCCATCGGCAGGATCGCCCGGGCGGAGCCGGACACCGCGGCGTCCGTTCCGAACAGGTCGGCTGCGGCGAACACCGTCGCGCCCCGTCCCGGGACCCGGAAGCCGGCGCCGATCGGCGCCTCCAGCGCGAGGATGTCGCCCGGTGCCGCGTCGGCGAGGTCGGACCAGCCGTCGATCAGCCGGACCGGGCGCTCGGCGATCTTGCCGGCCTGCCGCACGAGGCGCCGGAGCGGCTGGCGCGAGCCCGCCAGCACGACGACGTCGCCGGCCTTCAGCCGCTCGCGCATCGCCTTGGCGAAGGCGGCCTCGGGCCGCCGATCCCGGGCGAAGACCGGGATCCCGAGCGGCTCGCCGGCCGCGTCGGTGGCGACCGCCCGGGTCCGCTCGGCCACGACGTCCCGCCACGCCTTCGGCGCGAGATAGAGGCCCTCGCCGCCCTCAGCGCGACCGCCACGGGGCGCACGGCGGGCGCCCGCCTCCTCCATCTGCTCGTAGAAGGCATCGACCCGGGCCTGCGTCCCGTCCTCGACGACCAGGCGAGCCCCCGGCACGTAATCGAGCAGGGTGACGAGACGCGGATAGTAGCGCTCCAGGCGGTGCTCCTGCCCGGTGAAGGGCTCGAAGCTCTGGCCGGAATCCGGGGCGAGGACGATCTCGGTGGCCGGGTCGATCACCAGATTAGCGACCTCGGCGACGGAGCGCTGCGAGATCGGATCGTAGGAGCGGATCGCGGTGACGCGGCCGTCGGCGTGCTCGATCCGGCAGGGCCGCGGGGCGGCGGCGGGAAACACCTCGACGGTGCGACCCCGGACGGCGATCTCGCCGGGCTCGTCGACCCGCTCGTCGAGGATGTAGCCGAGGCGCTTGAGGTCGGCCATCACGGCGGCGACGTCGAGTGGATCGCCGACCCGGAACGTCACCCGGGCATCGGCCCAGGTCTCGGGCGGGGGCACGCGCTGGATCAGCGCCGGAGCCGTGGTCAGCACGAAGCCCGGCAGGGCGTCGCGGTCGGTCAGCCAGCGCATCACGGCGGCCCGGGCGCCCATCGTGGCCCGCGACGGCGATGCGTGGTCGAGCGGCAGGCAATCCCATTCCGGGTAGACGGCGACCCGGATGTCGGGATCGAGGGCCTTGAGCGTGGCGGCCAGTTCCTCCAGCCGCCTTGCATCCCGGGCGACGTTGACCAGGGGGGCCGCGTCCTCGGCCAGATCCAGCAGCGCCACCGCGAGCGCCCCCGTGGGCATCAGCGGCGCATCCTCGGTCTCCTGGTGGGCGACCGTCTTCGTCCTGCGCTTGGCCATGCTGATCCGAACCTGTCCCGGATCCTGCAAACGCCGGTCGGCGGTCAGGGCTCCCGGCCGCGCCGGTCCGATTCACAGACGCGATGCCGCATTCGAAAAGGCTTGCGTCCGAGACTCCCGGGCCTCCGGTATCAGGCCTCGTCCAGCCAGAGATCGCCGCTCGCCCGCGGGGCGCGCAGCACGTGGCGGGCGCCCTCGGTGAGCGCCCGGTCGGGGCCGGGCTGGCGCAGGTAGGTCGCGAGATCCCGGGTCAGGCGCTCCAGCGGGTGGTCGCGCAGGAAGCCCTGCAGGCCGACCGAGCGCTGCGCCCGTTCCAGCAGGTCGAGCCCGGCGCGTTCCACCGCGAGGCGCGCGAGGTTCACGTAGGCGATGATCCCGTCCGGGTCGCCCTCTTCGCCCACGACCGCGGCCGCCCGCGCCACCCAGAGGCGCGCGGTCTCGGCCGCGATCACGCCCTCGCCGAGGCGGGCGAGCTGATGCGGGTCCTCGCCGCGGCCGGTGGCGACGAGATGGCCGCGCCACGCGTCGAGCAGCGCCTCCAGGCCGCCGAGCTGCACCGCGAGGAAGCGCCACGCGCCCCCCGAGAAATGCGGCTGCACCTGATAGTCGTCGGGCCCACCCACGCGCGTGAAGCGGTCGGCGCCGAGCCCGGTGAAATCCACGGTGCCTGTCGCCGAGGCCCGCATCCCCTGCGCGCGCCAGGCCGACAGGTCCGCCCGCTCGCCGGGTTCGAGGGCGACGACGATCATCTGCGACCCGGGGGAGTCGGGCTGCGCGGTCACGAGGGCGCGGGTCACGAACCCGGCCCCCGACGCGAAGGTCTTCACGCCCCTCAAGGTCGGGGCGCCTCCGGTGGAATCGATCTTGAGGCCGTTGCCCGGCGGCTCGGTGTTCCAGACCCCGAACAGGTGGCCCTGGACGGCATCGGCCAGCAGGGCGCTGCGCGCCTCGCCGTCGGCATAGCGGGCAACGAGCTGCACCGCGTTGACATGGCCCTCGTACACGCGCCCCAGCGCGAGGCTGCCGGCCCCGACATGGGTGAGCACGGCCTGAAGAATTGCACCGTCCGGCTCCTCGCCGAGGCCCGCGCCGCCCTCGCGGCGGGGGACCGGCGCGGCCAGCAGGCCCATTCGGGCGAGTTCGGCGACATCCTCGGCCGGAAAGCCGCCGTCGTGGTCGTGACATCCCGCCCGACGCGCGGCGCCGGCCGCGACCGCGCGGGCCGCCGCAACCGGATCGCTCCGCATGCCCCAGGCGATATCGTCGAGTCTGAGGTCCACGCCTGCTCCGGTCATGACGAGCCCAGCGCATCGTCCAGATCCGATCTCCGGGACGAAGCGCTGGATCCCTTAAGCTTCGCGACATCGTGTTCCGAAGGGCGGGAACCATCTTTCGATGCGATGTTCTGACGGGGCAACTCGCCGCCTCCCCCTTCGATACGCCATGCGACGATAGTGCACATCGTAAAACCGTAGGGTCACGGCCCCGGCGGCGCGGCGATCTGCACCGGCCGGACCCGCCTCAAACCTGAAGCCCCGCGTTGTAGGAAGAACCGGCTCAACAAGCCGTCAGGCTGCGGTCGATCGACTCGATTTGGGAGGGTCGATGCCGTGGGATATGACGCAGCCGTGTCGCGGAACGAGACCATGTCCTGCCCGTCGGGCTTTGAACGCCATCATCCGCAGCGCCTCGCGGCTCTGCACGGCTATGCCATTCTCGACACCGCGCCCGAGCCCGCCTTCGACGAGATCGCGCAGATCGCGGCCGCGTCCTGCGGCACCGCGATGGCGCGGATCACCTTCGCGGATGCCGACCGGCACTGGACCAAGGCCGCGTTCGGCCACGCCGCGCCGGACCGCCCCCTCGAAGCCGGCCTCGGCCTCGAGACCCTGAGCCGGGAGGGTGCGCTGGTGGTCCCGGATTGCGGGGCGGTCGCGGGCGAACCGGGCCTGCGCTTCTACGCCGGCGTCCGGCTCGTGACCCCGGAGGGCTGGCCGATCGGCACGCTCAGCGTCCTCGACCGCGAACCGCGCAGCCTGACCGGGCCGCAGGTCTTCGTCCTGGAAGCCCTCGCCCGGACCCTGATGAACCTGCTGGAGGCCCGGGCCGCCGCGACGGCCCGGCACCGGGACGAGGCTTTGCTGCAGTCCCGCGCCGAGCGCCTGGAGGCGCAGGTCGCCGCCCAGACCCGGGACCGCGACCGGGTCTGGACCCTGTCGCCGGTGCTGAAGATCGTCTCGGACAAGGACGGGCAGGTCCAGTCGGTCAATCCGTCCTGGAGCCGGGCGCTGGGCTGGTCCGAGGACGAGACGCTGGGCCGGACCGCCTTGGATTTCATCGCTCCTACGGACCGCGAGGCGGCGCGCGAGGCGCTCAAGCCCCTCTGCGAGGACCACCGGGTCGAGGATGTCGAGCTGGCCTGCACGACCCGCGACGGCGACCGGCGGCGGGTGCTCTGGACCGTCGTCCCGGAGGACGGGCTGTTCTACGGCTTCGGCCGCGACATCACGGAGCAGCGCCAGGCCGAGGAAGCCCTGCGGCAATCGCAGAAGCTGGAGGCGATCGGCCAGCTTACCGGCGGCGTCGCCCACGACTTCAACAACCTGCTGACCATCATCCGCTCGTCGGTCGAGTTCCTGCGCCGGCCGGAGTTGGCCGAGGAGCGCAGGCGCCGCTACCTCGACGCGGTCTCCGACACGGTCGACCGGGCGGCCAAGCTCACCGGTCAGCTCCTGGCCTTCGCCCGGCGCCAGGCGCTCAAGCCCCAGGTGTTCGACATCTCCGCCCGGCTGCGCAGCATCTCCGACATGCTCGATTCGGTCACGGGCGCGCGCATCCGCGTGGAGACCGAGCTGCCGGGCACGCCCTGCTTCGTGCGGGCCGACGAAAGCCAGTTCGAGACGGCGCTGATCAACATGGCGGTGAACGCCCGCGACGCGATGGACGGGGAAGGCAGCCTGACCCTGCACCTGGAGAGCGGCCGCCCGATGCCGCCGATCCGCGGCCATGCCGGCGCCCGGGGGCCGTTCGTGGCCGTGATGGTGGTCGATACCGGCACCGGCATTCCGGCCCCGGATCTCGGCCGGATCTTCGAGCCGTTCTTCACCACCAAGGAGATCGGCAAGGGGACCGGGCTGGGGCTCAGCCAGGTCATCGGCTTCGCCAAGCAGTCGGGCGGCGACATCGACGTGGCGAGCCTGCCCGGGAGCGGCACGCGCTTCACCCTGTACCTGCCGCAGGTCGACGCCCCCGCGGAGGTGGCCGATCCCGGCCACGACGACCGCCGCGAGCCGGAGCCGCAGCGGAGCCTGTGCATCCTGGTCGTGGAGGACAATCTCGGGGTCGGGCGCTTCTGCACCCAGATCCTGGAGGATCTCGGCCATGCGCCGATCTGGGCGAAATCCGCCGAGGAGGCCCTCGCCGAGCTGGAGCAGACGCCGGGTCGCTTCGATGCGGTGTTCTCGGACGTGGTCATGCCCGGGATGGGCGGCGTCGCCCTCGCTCGGGCCCTGCAGGTCACCCGCCCGGAGCTGCCGGTGGTCCTGACCTCGGGCTACAGCCACGTCCTGGCCACCGACGACGCGCACGGATTCACGCTGGTGCGGAAGCCCTATTCCGCCGAGCAGCTCGCCCAGGTGCTCCACGAGGCGACCCAGCGCCGGGACGGGCAGGGAACAAGGTCCCCGCTCTCCGGTTGACGCAATGCAGCATGGCGATGGCGTCGCCGCGCTGCTGCCCCTCGTGGGCGTTTCCTCCCAAGACTTCGGGCCGCTCCTTCGGGGGCGGTCCTTTTTTGTGCGGCGCGCATGCGGCCGACAAGGAACAACGCCACCTGCGGCAAAAAGTTCTCAACAATCTCTCATCTTTAGAGCCGTTTCTGACGGACGCGCTCGCTTACGCCGAACCGGTATCGACGTCGGCGGTGCGCGGGCCGAATCCCGTCTCTGTGTCCAGCGCCAGCAGCGCGAAGGACGCGAGCCAGTGCTCGCCCATGTAGTCGCCCGTCACGTGCGGGAGGCCGGCCTCCAGATGCGCGTCCGCGGCGGCCTGGAGCGGCCGGCGGCGGGGATCGTCCGGGCCCAGGGTGGCGGCGAGCGACCGGAAGCACCAGGCGCGGCTGAGGTTCAGGCCGTCGAGATGGGCGATCTTGCCGTCGCTGCGGTCGGTCACGCGGGCGGGCCGGAACAGGGTCGCGGGCCGCCCCGCGGCGAGGTCCGGCAGGAACTGGTCGAACCAGGGCCGGAATTCTTGCGGCGGCAGGAGGCGGCGCAGGCATTCGGCCTCGATCAGGGCCGAGGACAGGAAGTCGTCGCCCCCCGGCTCGCCCCAGGCGGGGCAATTCACGTCGGCCCCGTACCAGCGCTCGGCGGTGGCCCGCAGCAGGTCGGTCAGGGCCGTGTCCTGCGCGCCCTCGGCGTAGTCGGCTGCCAGCCGCAGCAAGAAGGCGGTGTTGAAATGCGTGCCGACCCGCACCGGATAGGGGGCGATCGGCAGGAAGTCCCGGACGCGCTGCGCGATCAGGCCGGTGAGCGGCGCCAAAGCCTCGGCCCAGCGGCGCTCGGGCAGGCGGGACAGCGCGTCGGCGAGCTTCAGGAGCCAGGCCCAGCCGTAGGGCCGCTCGAAGCCCAGGGCGGCCGGGGCGGTGAAATAGGCGCATTCGCCGGCGACCTTCTCGGGCACCAGCTGGGCATCGAGATGCGCGCGGATCGCCCCGGCCTGCGCGCCGTCCGGGAACAGCCGCAGAACCCGCGCCAGCAGCCAGGTGCCGTGGACGCAGGAATGCCAATCGTAGCTGCCGTGGAAGACCGGATGCAGCGCGGCGGGCGTGCGCGCGTCCTCCGGGCCCGCCAGGACGTGCCCGGGCTTGTTGGGGTATTCGCGGGTGAGATGGCCGAGGGCGACAGCGGCGAAGCGGGCGCCGATCTCTGGAGTGAGCGCATTCGGCATCGCGGGCTCCCAGTGTGGCGCCGGACGCTTTGCCGGCGCAGTCCCGGATCGGTTATCGCAAGCGCGGCGAACCGGGCAGCCCCCGCCGGTGCGCCGTCACTGGGATGTTCCATGCGCCGTGCGCCGATCACCGCCCTACTCGTCGTGCTCGCGATGCCGGCCGCGGCGGCGCCCGATCCCAGCCGGGACGTGCTGTGGGCCGCACTGAAGACCTGCGTGCTCGCCAAGCGGCTCGCCGACCGGACCTTCCCGTGCCTCTCGGTGGATCTCGGCGACAAGGACCGCCCCGGCACGGCGGTCCTGCGCGCGCCCGGCGAGCCGACCCACATCGTGGTGATGCCCACCGACACCACCGCCGGCCTGGAGGCCCCGGTCCTGCGTGGGAAGCGGGGCACCGCCTATTGGCGGGCGGCGCTGGCGGCGCGCCCGTTCGTGTCGGACGCCTTGAAGGGCAAGCTGCCGCCCGAGGCGGTGGGGCTGGCGGTCAACTCCGCCCGGGGCCGGAGCCAGGACCAGCTCCACATCCACCTCGATTGCCTGAAGCCCAGCGTGCTGGCCGCCGTGAAGGCGCATGGCCGCCAGATCCGCGGGACCTGGACCCGCTTCCCGGTGCCGCTCGCCGGGGATCGCTATCATGCGATGCGGGTGCCGGAAGCCGAGGCCGAGCGCTTCAACCCGTTCGCGGCCCTGCGCACCCTGCCGGGTCCCCGGCCGGACCTGCACCGGACGAGCTTTGCCGCGGTGGCGACACCCCCGGGTGATCCCGAGCCGGGTTTCCTGCTGCTGGCCTACCGGGCGCCGAGCGCCAGCGCGGAGGACGTGATGGACCATAGCTGCGCCATCGCGTCGGGCCGCGGGGGCGCCTGACGGGGCGGCCTAAGCGGCACCGGCCGGCGGCAGCGCGTCCATGAGCTGACGCAAAAATCCCCGCACCGCCCGGGGCAGGCGCCGGTCGCGCATGGCCTGGATCTGGATGTTCCGGGAGAGGCTCGCCCGGGCGCGGATCGGCAGGCTGACCAGGGCGTTCAGGTCCAGGGGCGTGCGCATCGAGAGCGCCGACATCAGCGCGAGACCGCGGGATCTGCGCACGAACGGCAACTGGGTGGCCAGGTTGTTGGCGGTCAGGACCGGCTCGACCACGATGCCCTCCTGCAGGCAGGCGGCGTCGAACACTTGGCGCAGGGTCGTGTCCCGGGTCGGCAGGGCGACGGGATAGTTCGGCAACTCGGACAGCTGCACGACCTTCGCCCGCGCCAGGGGATGGTCGGGGGCGGCGAGCACCAGCATGTCGACCTGTCCGTCATACAGCACCTCGACCTGGGTGGACGGCGCGAGTGCGAAGGTGATGCCGAGATCGGCCTCGCCGGCCGCCACCATGTGGGTCACCTGGGCGGGGGGCAGCACGGTCACCTCGAAGCGCAGGCCCGGATGCGCCGCGTGGAAGGACGCCACGGTGCTCGGCACGATGTCGAGCGAAAACCCTTCGGAACTCGCCACCCGGATCAGGCCGCGGGCAAGGCCTTCCAGCTCCCGGATCTCGGTGACCACCTGCTCGGATCGGATCAGCATCTGGTGCGCGTGCTGGGTCAGGAGCTCGCCCGCCGGGCTCGGCACCATGCCGCGCGGGCGCCGCTCGAACAGGACGCAGTCGAGCTCGGCCTCCAGGTTGGCGATCTGCCGGCTGATCGCCGAGGCGGCGACGTTGAGCTGCGCCGAGGCCGCCGCAATCGAGCCGGTGCGGGCCACGGCCAGGAAGTAGCGCAACCCGGACGTCTGCATTATCGCGCCCCAATATCACTTATAGCGCCTTTTCGTTGCCGGAATGGCAACGCACCGCTCGCCAAATTCTACTTGTTGCGATCCCAGATGCACAACATCATGGCAGGGTGAAAAACGCGGCAGTCGCGGAGATCCTCCCCGACATCCTGCCCGTCGTCGTCGGAGACGGAATCGACATGCCGGTACGGACGATCACCCTCACCGCATCGTTGGCGGCCTCCCTGATCGCACTGGTCGCGGCGAGCCCGGCGCTCGCCGGCAAGGCCGACGACACCCTGATCTACGCCTCCGACAGCGAGCCCGAGAACGTCAGCCCGTATCACAACAGCGCCCGCGAGGGCGTCATCCTGGCCCGCAACTGCTGGGACACGCTGCTGTGGCGCGACCCCGCGGACGGCACCTACAAGCCGATGCTCGCCACCGCCTGGACCTGGGCCGACGACACAACCCTGGACCTGACGATCCGCGAGGGCGTGACCTTCCACAACGGCGACCCGCTCGGGCCCGAGGACGTCGCCTTCACGTTCAACTTCATGCTGACGCCCGAGGCCCGCACGGTCACCCGCCAGAACGTCGACTGGATGAAGTCGGTGGAGGTCACCGGCCCGCACAGCGCGCGGATCCACCTCAAGGCGCCGTTCCCGGCGGCGCTGGAATACCTCGCCGGGCCCATGCCGATCTTCCCGGCCTCCTACTTCAAGAAGGTCGGCCTCGACGGCTTCGCCAAGGCGCCGGTGGGCAGCGGCCCGTACAGGATCACCAAGGTCGATAGCGGGCGCGGCGTCTCCATGGAGCGCTTCGCCAACTATTGGTCGGGCAGCCCGCTCGGGAAGCCGAAGATCGGCAAGCTGCAGTTCCGGGTCATCCCGGACGGCGAGAGCCGGATGGCCGAGCTGATGACCGGGGGCGTCGACTGGATCTGGCGGGTGCCGAGCGACCAGGCCGAGCAGCTGCGCGCCGCGCCCAACGTCACCGTGCTCAACTCCGAGACCATGCGGGTCGGCTTCCTGCAGTTCGACACGCTCGGCCGCGCCAAGGAGAACTCGCCGCTCAAGGACGTGCGGGTCCGGCAGGCGATCTCCTACGCCATCGACCGCAAGGCGATGGTCGACAACCTCGTGCGCGGCGCCTCGCGGGTGATGAACGCGCTGTGCTTCGTCGATCAGTTCGGCTGCAACGACCAGGGGGTGATGCGCTACCCCTACGATCCGGCCAAGGCCAAGGCCCTGCTCAAGGAAGCCGGCTACGCGAACGGGTTCGAGATCGACCTCGGCGCCTATCGCGAGCGTGACTACGCCGAGGCGGTGATCGGCTATCTCGGGGCGGTCGGCATCAAGGTCCGGCTCAACTACCTGCGCTACGCCGCGTTCCGGGATGCCCTGCGGAGCGGCAAGGTCTCGATCGGCTTCCAGACCTGGGGCTCGTTCTCGGTCTACGACGTCTCGGCCTTCGACGGGGTCTTCTTCCGCGGCGGCGAGGAGGACCTGACCAAGGATCCGCAGGTGATCGCCGACCTGCAGGAGGGTGACGGCTCCACCGACCCGGACAAGCGCAAGGTCGCCTACGCCAAGGCGCTCCAGCGGATCGCCGCCCAGGCCTACGCCCTGCCGATGTTCTCGTACGCCACCAACTACGCCTTCACGTCGGACCTGAACTTCACCGCCCAGCCGGACGAGGTGCCGCGCTTCTACGCGGCGTCCTGGAAGTGATGGTGAGGGCTGTGACGCAAAGGTCCCCCTCCCCCCTCTGCGGGGGAGGGTGGCCCCCGAAGGGGGTCGGGAGAGGGGAACCCGGCTTCAGGATCCGGTGCAGCCTTCATGAAGGCCGGCGTCTTCTTCTGGACCGTCGCTCCCCTCTCCCGACCCGGCCTGACGGCCGGCCCACCCTCCCCCGCAGAGGGGGGAGGGAGAATCCGCGCGTCCCACGTCGGTCGGAAGGAGCCTGAGCCCTATGCTGGCCTTCACGCTCCGGCGCATCCTGGTCGCCCTGGCGGTGGCCTTCACGGTCTCCGTGGCGAGCTTCATGCTCCTCCACCTCTCCGGCGACCTCGCCACGGCGATCGGCGGGCCGGAGGCGACCGGCCCCCAGATCGTGCAGATCCGCAAGGATTACGGCCTGGACCAGCCGCTGCTGACCCAGTTCCTCGCCTGGGCCTGGCGGGCGCTGCACCTCGATTTCGGCAATTCCTTCTACTTCCGCGAGCGGGTGATCGACCTGCTCGCCGCCCGCCTGCCGATCACCCTCTATCTCGGGATCATCGCGCTCGCCGTCGCGCTGTTCGTGGCGGTGCCGCTCGGGGTGATCGCCGCCGTCAAACGCGATACCTGGGTCGACCGGCTCGCCCTGTCGATCTCGGTGCTCGGCCAGGCGATGCCGAGCTTCTGGTTCGGGCTGACCCTGATCCTGATTTTTTCCGTGAATCTCCGCTGGTTGCCGGTCTCGGGCAACGCCACGTGGAAGAACTTCGTCCTGCCGGCGGTGGCGCTCGGCTACTACGCGATGCCGGCGGTGATGCGGCTCACCCGCAACGGCATGCTGGAGGTGCTGGCCTCCGACTACGTCCGGACCGCCCGGGCCAAGGGTCTGCCGCCGCGCAAGATCCTGATCCGGCATGCCCTGCGCAACGCCGTAATCCCGGTGATCGCCCTGGCGGCGGTGCAGTTCGGCTTCATGCTCGGCGGCTCGATCGTGATCGAGGCGGTGTTCTCGCTCCAGGGGCTCGGCCAGCTCGCCTGGGAATCGATCGCCCGCAACGACTTCCCGGTGGTCCAGGCGATCGTGCTGGTTCTGGCGATGATCTACATCGCCCTGACGCTCGCGGCCGACCTGCTGAACGCCTTCCTCGATCCGCGCCTGCGGCAATCGTGAGGACGCTCGCCCCATGAGCCTGCCCCCCGACAC
>NZ_VRVG01000057.1:0-33553 GCF_008040085.1 Methylobacterium sp. WL7
ATATTGGTATGAATGATACTATAAATAACTGAGGCTGTGATCTGCTTATCAATCGACAGGTCTCGTTGAAAACCTGTGAGAGGGTTGCCGGAAGGGTCCTTCTCCGGTCGGCCGAGGCGGCGGATGCTTTCGACGCGCGGGTGCGTCGACGCCGGCGGACGCCCGGGAGCACCGGACGAGGCACCACATGGAATCGGTGACCGACCCCCGCCGGCGGGGGGGGCCTTCGTCGGGCGGTCAGAAATCCGCCGACAGCGACGCCAGGAAGGTCTGCGGCGTGCCGTAGCTGAGCGCGCCCTGGGCCGACGAGCCCCAGTACCGGGCGCCGGCCGCGTTCTCGACGTTGAAGCGGGCCGTCAGCGGCGTCCCGTTCGCCGTGAAGCTGTAGCGGATGCCGAGGTCGAGGCGCGTCCAGTCCGGGATCTTCTGCGTGTTGGCCTGATCGTAGTACTGTGCGGACGTGTAGATCACCCGCCCCGTCAGGGTCACGCCGGCGAGGATCGAGGCCGGCAGATCCACCTCGCCGCCGAGGTTGACCTGCGCGTTCGGCACGCCCGGTGCGACGTGGCCGTCGAACAGGCCCCCGGCCGTCCTGCTGAGCCGCCCGTCGAGGAGCGTCAGTCCGCCGAGCACGCGGACGCCCTCGGCCGGGGCGCCGAACACGTTCAGGTCGATGCCCTGGTTGCGCTGCTCGCCGTTCAGGCTGAAGATCCGGGTCCTGGGATCGAGGATCCCGGAGGGCTGCGCGATCTCGAAGAACGCCAGGGTGAGCCCGACCGGGTCGAGGTCGAGCTTGGCCCCGGTCTCGATCTGGCTGGTCCTGACCGGCGGGAACGTCGTGCCGGCATTGGCCGCGGTGGCGGGCGGGCTGGGCCCGAAGCCGAACCCCTCGGCGTAGCTGGCATACAGGGACAGGTTCTCCAGCGGCTTGACGATCAGCGCGGCGACCGGGGTCGAGCCCGATGTGTCGTAGCGCGCCGAGTAGCCGCCGTTCGGCAAGGCCAGGTCGCGCGTCACGTCCTGGAAGCGGCCGCCCGCGATGGCCTGGACGCGCCCGTCGAGGATCGACGCCGTGTCGGTGACGGCGAGCCCGTCCAGCGCCGACAGGGTCGTCACGCTCGGGCTCGGCATGGGCCGGGTCGGCCTGGCGACGAGGATCGGCGCGTACAGGGCGGACCGGAATTGCCGCGCCCCGACCGCGGTGGCGAAGGGCTCGCGCATCGCGTAATGCGTCGCCACGACGGCGACCGAATGCCGGACCGGCCCGGTGTCGATCCGGGCCCGCAGGCCGACCTCGCCCGTCCATTGCTGGTTGTCGGCGGAGACGGTCCGGATCTGCTGCCGCAGGCTGCCGGCGGCATCCGTGAGCGTCGACTGCGTCCGGAAGAAGTCGCGCGTCGCCAGCGAGCCGCCCACCGCGCCGAACAGCGTCACGTCCGGGGCCAGATCGTACTCCGCGCGCAGGACGCCGAAACCGTGCTCGAGATCCGAGCGCTCCCAGGGCTGCTGCACGTTGCGGGTCAGCTTGGGCGCCCGCGGGATCCGGACGCCCGGAAGGACCGTGAGGCTGTTGCTCTCGGCGTCGAGGTCGAGGTGCTGGTAGCCGGCATCGAGGCTGAGCCTCACGGCCTCGCCCCGGACGTCGAGCCCCAGCGACAGGAAGCCGAGGCCCAGGTTCTGGTGGTCGATCGGGGTCGATCCGTTGCGGTAGGCCCCGTTGATCCGGACGCCGACCGCATCGCCCTCCCCGAAGCGCCGGCCGACGTCAAAAGTCCCGCCGGCATTGCCGGTGGAGAGATACTGCGCCGTGACGCGGGTCAGCGGCGTCTCGGCGGCCCGTTTGGGGACGAGGTTGATGACGCCGACGGCGCTGCCGGAGGGCGGAAAGCCGTACAGGAAGGCCCCCGGGCCGCTCAGGATCTCGACCCGCTCGAGCCCCTCCACCGCCGGCCGGTACACGTTCGTGATGCCGTAGAGGCCGTCGAACGCGTAGTCGCGGGAGTTGACGTAGAAGCCGCGGATGAAGCTGCTCGGTTGCGAGGCGAAGGGCGGCTGCTGGTCGCGGACGGAGGGGTTGTTCGCGAACACGTCGGCCAGGGTCTGGGCCTGCTGGTTGCGGAGCAGCGCCTCCGTATAGTTCGCCTGCGTGAACGGCGTGTCGAACACGCCGCGATGGCCCAGGAACCCGACGCGGCCGCCGCCGGCCACCTGCCCGCCGGCGAACGCGGCCGGCGGCTGGCCGATCGTCCCGGTCGGCGGCGGCCCGGAATTTCGCATGGTCCCGCCATGCGATTCCACCGAGAGCTCGTCGAGGACGACCGCGTGCTGCGCCGCCGCGGCCTGACTCAGCGCGACCAGGGACGTCGCCGCCAGCATCGCGCCGGCGAGACCGTCGCGCGCAGCACATCCCAGGGCTCGGGAGGACATCGGCGTCTAACTCTCTGTCGTGGAAGATAATCCCATAGCAAAGAGGCGAGATCCCATCAATGGTCGTTCTGGTCGGCGAGTTATAATTTAAGTACATTAGAAGTTCGGGTCGATATTTGTTTCTTTTGATCGAAAATAAATCCGTGATCTGTTTCGTGCTGGCGGCGGTAGTCCGAAAAAGATGGTGATTTGCATTCCCCATCGATTGTCAGGCCGGGGCGGGCCTGGCTCCTGAACGCGATCGGGGCGACCTCGGTATCGGGCGCTTCGTGAGCTGGTCGCGCGGATCCGCCGTTTCCAAGTCTCCGCCGCCTCCGTCGGCCGGGGCGCGGGATGGCCGTGGCCGCCGGGACCGGCGCGCGCGCCGTCCCCCCTCCGGGGCGATCGAACCATCTGGGGCCCAACGCGTTTCCAGGCTCGGTGAGGAGACAGGTACGATGAAAGCGTTTTTGGCTGCGGTCGCCGTCGGCTTCGGCGTGATGTCCGCGCTCGGGCCGGCCCTCGCTCAGCGCGGACCCGATTATGGCTATGGCGGCCGGGATTACGGCGACCGCGACCGGGACCGCGATGATGACCGCGGTCGGGATCGCGGCGAGCGCGGCTACGGCGACCGGGGCTACGGCGAGCGCGCCTATGGCGGGTTCGACGAGCGCGAGTATCTGCGCTGCAACCCCGATGTCCGCCGGGCCATCGCCAACGGCCAGATGGAGTCCGGTGCGGCCCATTACCGGACCTTCGGACGTCGCGAGGGGCGCCGCCTGAGCTGCTGACGCGATCGCGTCGGCCGCGGCTCCGACGGGAGGCGCCGCGGCCGGTCAGGCAACCGCCACGCCCGAGACAGCAGAGCCTACTCGGCGCCGGGCGCCGGGGAGATCGAAGGAGGAGCCCCGGCAGCGATCTGCCGGGATGGGCGTGCGTGCTCCCGCGCGCGGCTTCCGGACCTGAGCGCGGCACGGCCGTCGCGCCCGTCCGACGAATCATCGATCCGACGCCGCCGTCCGGTCGATCGATCCCGCCGCTTCCCCGGCCAGGATCGGGGCTACGCCCGCGCCGTTCGGCGCCGATTGCGGCGTGACAGGGTCCGGATCGGTTTCAGATCAGTGCCGTGCGGCACATCCCTATGCTTGCGGCCTTGACGGCGCGGCAGGTTGAAAACAGGCTTGCGCCCGCGTCGCGGCAGGTCGATGCACGGTCGTCGGGTCTGGCCGAAACATTGCGTCGGTCTGCCGGGGCGGGTTGGACTTCGAGCGCGGGGGCGGTCATGAGGAGAATACTGTCGTTGACCATCGTTGGTCTTCTGACGATTGGCGCTGCACAGGCCCAGGACAAAGGTGGACCGATCAAGATCGGTGTCTCGGCCGGCGTGACCGGGCCGTATGCGGCTTTCGGCGTGCAGGTGAAGAACGGCGTCAGCCAGGCGATCGAGGACATCAACAAGGCCGGCGGCATCAAGGGCCGGCCGTTCGAGCCGATCTACGGCGACGACGCCTCCGACCCGAAGCAGGGCGTGTCGATCGCCAACAAGCTCGCCGCGGACGGCGTGACGATGGTGGTGGGCGCCTTCGCCTCCAGCGTGTCGATCCCCGCCTCCGACGTCTACCTCGATGCCGGCATCGTCCAGGTCACCCCGTCCTCCACCAACGTGAAGTTCACCGAGCGCGGGATGTGGAACACCTTCCGCACCTGCGGCCGCGACGACCAGCAGGGCGTGGTGGCGGGCGCGTACCTGGCCGATCACTTCAAGGGCAAGCGGATCGCCTTCGTCCACGACAAGTCGTCCTACGGCAAGGGTCTGGCGCAGGAGACCCAGATGACGCTCAAGGCCAAGGGCGGCAAGGAGGTGCTGTTCGAGGGCGTCAACCCGGGCGAGAAGGACTACTCGGCGCTCGTGTCCAAGTTGAAGTCGGCCAACGTCGACGTGGTCTATTACGGCGGCTTCCACACCGAGGCCGGGCTGATCCTGCGCCAGATGCGCGACCAGGGCCTGAACGCGACCCTGGTCGGCGGCGACGGCCTCGCCCCGAAGGAGTTCGTGCAGATCGCCGGCGACGGCGCCGAGGGCACGCTGATGACCTTCTCGCCGGATGCCCGGAAGAACGCGAGCGCCCAGGCCGTGGTCGCGGCGTTCAAGGCCAAGACCATCGATCCCGACGCCTACACGCTCTACGCCTACGCGGCCGTGCAGGTGCTGGCCAAGGCCGCCGCCGAGACCGGCTCCATAGAGGGCAAGGTTCTGGCCGACTGGCTGCACCAGGGCAAGACGATCGAGACCGTGGTCGGCCCGATCGCGTACGACAAGAAGGGCGACCTCACCCGGCCCGACTACGTGATCTACGCCTGGAAGAAGGGCGCCGACGGTAAGATCGACTACGCCGGCAACGAGTTGGCGCCGTAAGACCAGCGCCCCGCGAACCTCGGGGCTCCGCGCCCCGAGCCCTGCCGAAGGGCCGCGGGCCCTTCGGGATCCCCGGACCTGTGCGCAGGTCCGGTGGAGGCCGGTACCTCTATCGGCCGAACGACTGAGGGGCGCAGAGGCCTTATGATCTCCCCTCCGCGTCCCGGCGTGCAGGGGAGATCCGATGTTCGACTTCAGCCAGCTCCGGTGCTTCGCCGCCGTGGCGGAGGAGCTGCATTTCGGGCGTGCGGCCGCCCGGCTGAACATGACGCAACCGCCCCTGTCGCGGCAGATCCAGGTGCTGGAGCGGGTGCTCGACGTGCAGCTCCTGGAGCGCACCAGCCGATCCGTCCGGCTGACCGCGGCCGGGCGCAGCTTCCTGCCGGAGGCGCAGCGCATCCTCCGGCTCGCCGAGACCGCGACGCACGTCACCCGCCAGGTCGCGGCCGGGCGCGCGGGGGTGCTGAAGCTCGGCTTCACCGCGGCCTCGGCCTACGATGTCCTGCCCCGCCTCGTCACCGCCCTCCGGCGGGCGCTGCCCGACGTCACGCTGGCGCTGCGCGAGATGGTCAGCCGGGATCAGGTCGAGGAGCTCCTCGCCGGCCGTCTCGACGCGGCCCTGGTGCGTCCGCCCATCGTCCATCCGGACCTGATCGCGGTCCGGGCGCTGGCCGAGCCCCTGGTGGTGGCCCTGCCGGCCGGGAATCCCCTGGCGGCGCGCGCGCATCTCGCCCCGGGCGATCTCGGCGGCGAACCGTTCATCGCCTACGCGCCGAACGAGGCGCGCTACTTCCACGACCTGATCCTCGGCCTGCTCGCGGAGGCGGCCGTGGAGCCCCGGATCGTGCAGTGGATGACCCAGATCCACTCGATCCTGGCCCTGGTCCGGGCCGACCTCGGCATCGCCCTCGTGCCGGCGGCGGCCGAGCGCCTGCGCTTCGAGGGCGTGGCGTTCCGGCCGCTGGTGCTGCCGGCCCCCCGCCCCGCCGAGCTGGTCCTGGCCTGGCGGCGCGACGCGGACGAGCCGCTGATCGCCCGGCTGGTCGCGATCCTGGCGGAGCTGCCCCCGGCCTGATCCAAGCGCCCGCGGCCTGGATGAGCCAAGCGCCCGCGGCATCGATCGATGCGCCGACGGTATCGATCGATCCAGCCTTTGGCTTTGACCTCCGGTGGAAAGGCTGCGCCTGATGGGCACCCGACGGCCCGCAGAGGCCGGGGCCGCCAGGAGAGGGATCGCCATGGACCGACTCACCAACCGCTTCAAGGCCGCCCTCGGCGCGGGGCGCCAGCAGATCGGCCTGTGGTGCAGCCTCGCGAGCCCGATCTCCACCGAGATCGTCGCCGGCGCCGGGTTCGACTGGCTGCTCCTCGACATGGAGCACTCCGCCAACGACCTGCGGGATATCTACTTCCAGCTCCAGGCCATGATGGAGAACGCCACCAACCCGGTGGTGCGGGTGCCGAGCGACGACCCCATCACCATCAAGCGCATCCTGGATGCCGGCGCCCAGTCGCTGATGATCCCCAATATCGACGATGCCGCGCAGGCCGAGCGGGTCGTGGCGGCGACGCGCTACGCGCCCCGCGGCATCCGCGGCTTCTCGCAGGCGCCCCGGGCCGCCCGGTTCGGGCGCATCCCGGACTACCACACCCGCTGTGAGGCTGAGATCGTCGTGATCGTGCAGGTCGAGTCCCGCCGCGCCCTCGACAATCTGGACGCGATCGCCGCCGTGGAAGGCGTGGACGGCGTGTTCATCGGGCCCGGCGACCTCTCCACCAGCCTCGGCCATCTCGGCCAACAGGGTCACCCGGAGGTGGTCGCGACCATCGAGGCGGCCATCGGCCGGATCGTGAAGGCCGGCAAGCATGCCGGCATCCTCACGCCGAGCGAGGACCTGGCCAAGCGCTACATCGCGGCCGGCACCCGGTTCACCGCGGTCGGCTCGGATCTGGGGTTGCTCGCGCGCAACGCCGAGGCCCTGGCCGGGCGTTTCCGCACCGAAGGCTGAGCAGGGAACGTCCGATGCAGGCCGAGATCGACAGCGCGACCCAGGATCGCCGGACGAAGGATCGCCCGACCCAGGATCGCCCGGCCGGGGACGTGCCGCGCACGATCCGGCTGAGCGAGCACGACAACGTCGCGATCGTGGTCAACGCCTTCGGGCTGCCCGCCGGCACGGCGTTCCCGGACGGGCTCGAACTCGTCGAGTTCGTCCCGCAGGGCCACAAGGTGGCGCTGTCCGACATCCCGGAGGGCGGCGCGGTGCGTCGCTACGGCGAGGTGGTCGGCATCGCCACGCAAGCGATCCCGCGGGGGGGCTGGGTCGAGGAATCCCGGGTCGCGACCCCGGTCGCCCCCGCCCTCGACGCGCTGGAACTCGCCACACGGGTGCCGGCGCCCCTGCCCCCGCTCGAGGGCTACACCTTCGAGGGCTACCGCAACCCGGACGGGTCGGTGGGCACCAAGAACATCCTGGCGATCTCGATCAGCGTGCAATGCGTCGCCGGCACCCTCGACGTGGCGATCAGGCGGATCAAGCAGGAGCTGCTGCCGCGCTTCCCCAACGTCGACGACGTGGTCGGCCTCACCCATGCGTATGGCTGCGGCGTCGCCATCAACGCCCCGGAGGCTGTGGTGCCGATCCGGACCCTCCAGAGCCTCGCGCAGAACCCGAATTTCGGCGGCGAAGTGATGGTGGTCGGGCTGGGCTGCGAGAAGCTCGTCTCGGAGCGGCTGCTGCCCGACGGCGGCGCCGCCGGGGACGGGGTGGTCCGGCTCCAGGACGAGCGCCACCAGGGTTTTTCCGCGATGCTCGACAGCATCCTGGCGATGGCGGAAGCCCGCCTGGAGGTGCTGAACCGGCGCACCCGCGAGACCTGTCCGGCCTCCGATCTCGTGATCGGCCTGCAATGCGGCGGCAGCGACGCGTTCTCCGGCGTCACCGCCAACCCGGTCCTCGGTTACTGCGCCGACCTGATCGTGGCCTGCGGCGGCACCGTGCTGTTCTCCGAGGTCACCGAGGTCCGCGACGCGATCCACCTCCTGACCCCCCGGGCCAGGACGCCGGAGGTGGCCCAGGCCCTGATCCGCGAGATGGCCTGGTACGATGCCTATCTCGCCAAGGGCGAGGCCGACCGCCGGGCCAACCCGTCGCCCGGCAACAAGAAGGGCGGCCTCAACAACATCGTCGAGAAGGCCCTGGGCTCGGTCGCCAAGTCCGGCACCGGCGCGATCGCCGGGGTGCTGGCGCCGGGCGAGCGCGTCCGCGAGAAGGGCCTGATCTTCGCCGCGACCCCAGCCAGCGACTTCGTCTGCGGCACGCTCCAGCTCGCCTCGGGGATCACCCTGCAGGTGTTCTCCACCGGCCGCGGCACGCCCTACGGTCTCGCTCAGGCCCCGGTGATCAAGGTCGCCACCCGGACGGAGCTGGCCGAGCGCTGGTCCGACCTGATCGACCTCGATGCCGGCCGCATCGCCACCGGCGAGGCCACGATCGAGCAGGTCGGCTGGGAGCTGTTCCACCTGATCCTCGACGTGGCGAGCGGGCGCAAGCGGCCCTGGTCCGACCGCTGGGGCCTGTTCAACGACCTGACCCTGTTCAACCCGGCGCCGATCACCTGAGGCCGGGCCGCGGTCGCGGAGCCTCACAATGCCGTGCCGGGCTTGGGCAAGCGCGGCCTGCCGATCCGTGCCGGTCAGCGCAGCACGTCGATGTCGACCGAAACGGTCTGGCCCAGCCGCGCCCAGGCCCTGTCCGACGTCAGGGCCGGAGCGTTCTCCAGCCTTGCGGTCGCCAGACAGGCGCGGTCCCCGAGCGAGAGGCCGGCGTGCCGGGTGAGTGGGCGCATCCCGGCGGTTTCCCGCGCCTCCACCATCCCGAACGGCAAGATCGTGAGTTGCAATCCTTCGAGGATCGAGTAGACGGTGTTTCCGGGTATGCCGAGGTCGAAAAGTTTCGTCATGACCTCGGCCGCGTTGACAGCGGAGACCTTGGCGCCGGGCAGGTGAGCGGCCACGCGGTCGGCTCCGGCCTCGTCGAAGATGACCGTCAGGACGGCCGATGCGTCGAGGATCGGATCAGGCATGCGGGTCGGCGTTGCCCTCGGCATCCTCACGGGCCGCGTCTGCACGTTTCTCCGCGATGAACGCATCGACCACGGATCCGCGGCCCTCGGCAAAGGGCGCCGCCAGGCTACGGACACGCTTCAGGGCCTGCTCGACCGTTGTGATGCGGATGCCATCTTCATCCTGTGTGAGGATGACGCGGCCCGATCCGGTCAGACCCAGGATGCGGCGCATCTCCGCGGGAAGGTTCATCCTCCCGTTCTCGCCGACCTGGACCGTCCGGCGCAGAGGTTGATGCATCGAATCGAGCCCCTTTCACAGACCATGCGGGAGTGGGTGGCGTATCCCGGGCATGATCCTGTCACCGGATGGCGGCTCTGTCACCCGTCAGATCGCGTAGGGCTACGCGGCTCGTCGTCGTCTGCGTGGCCGAACTCTGCGCGAGCATCTTTCCACGAAGGAGAAATCCATTCGGCTCTGACAATGCCACACTATCAAAGACCTCGCGCATCATCGGGAAAGGTCGCCCCCGGCTTTCGAAAAACGAGGACGCGACATCAAAGGTCTAGAGCATCATCCCGAAGCCGATGTCCAAGACGATGTTCTCGAGCAAAATTCGTTTTAACGGGACCGGATTTTGCGCTACGCAGCCGGCATCGTGAAGCCGCTGCCGATTCCCTCCCCCCGGACCGTCCTGTTCCGCCTGCACTGGGCGCTCGGCCTCACCGCCGGGTTCGTGCTCGCGCTGATGGGCCTGACCGGCGCGCTGATGAGCTACGAGGAGGCGATCACCGCCTTCGCCAACCGCGACCGGATGCGGGTCGAGGCGGCGGACCGGGTGCCGCTTGCCCCCACCGCCCTCGCCGCCCGGATCGACGCCCAGGCGGGCGGCCGAATCGTGAACGCCCTCACCCTGTCGGACGACCCGAACGCGAGCGCGTTCGTGCGCTTCGCCCGCGACCCGGAGACCCGGGTGCGGCCGCCCTCGGTCTATGCCGACCCCTATGACGGCGCGGTGCTGGGCCCCGTCCGGCTCGAGGCGGCCTTCGCGACGGTGCGGGACCTGCACCGCTGGCTGCTCATTCCCGGCGGGTCCAAGGGCTGGGGCCGGACCATCACGGGGGCTTGCACCCTGGCGCTGATCGTGTTCCTCGCCACCGGCCTCTACCTGCGCTGGCCCAAGATCCATCGTTGGCGGATCTGGCTGAAGCCGAGCCTGTCGCGGCCGGGCCGGCCGCGCTGGTGGTCCCTGCACGCCGTGGCCGGGACCTGGCTGACGCCGGTCTACCTGGTCATCGCGCTCACCGGCCTGACCTGGTCCTACCCGGCGTTCAAGGACGGCGCCACCTGGCTGCTCGCCGGGCCGTCGGAGCGGGCGAAGCCGGCCCGCATGGCCGGCCATGGGGAGGCTTCTCCCGTGCCGGACTCCCGGCCCGACGCCGTCGACCGCGCCTGGGCGGCGTTCCGGGCCGGAGAGGGGCAGGAGGCCGGCGTCGTGACCCTGACCCTGCCGGGGGCCGACACGGCGACGATCCGCATCCGCTGGCTGCCCCGGGGTGTCGCGTCCCTCAGCGCCCGCAACGAGGCGCGCTACGACGCCGCCACGGGCGCCTTCCTGTCAGCCGAGCACGCCGCCGACACGCCCCTCGGGCGGCAGATCCTCCAGTCCATCCTGGAGGTGCATCGCGGCCGGTTCTTCGGCGACCTGTTCGCCCTGCTGTTCTGCCTGGCAGCGCTGGCCATGCCGGGCTTCGCCGCCACCGGCCTGACCCTCTACATCCTGCGTCGCCGCGCGAGCCGCCGGCGTGCGCAGCCGAGAGCCGCGACGCCCCTCCGCGTGGCGAAGCCCCGCCCGGAGCCCGTCGGCGACACGGGACGGTAGCGCGGCGAGGACGACCGGGTTTCCAAAGGGCTCAGCCCTTTGGCGGGGTTCGGGGCAAGACCTCTAGGATTTGGCCCCTGATGGATCGGGCAAAGCCCGACAGCAGGGTTCCACCCTGCGCCCGCAAAAGGTCCCAGACACAGCGGTTTCAAGATGTTGGGCTGAGACCAGGACATGTGTCGAGCAGGTCCGCCCGGCCCTTTCCCGGGCGCATGCAGCGCTAGCGGAATGCGACCCGGGATCCAGCACAATACGGCGCGCAGCGTCCGCCTGATCGACCCGTGCCGCTGGCGCGGCGCTTCGTGTGCTGGATCCCGGATCAGGTTCCGCTTCGCTTCACCCGTCCGGGAAAGGCGCGCGCGTGATCGGCTCGGGAGCGCCGATCCCACGACGCGCACCTGGCCAAACACCTTGAAAGGGCTGGGCTGGAGGCCTCTCGAACCCCTGATTTGCGCCGATCCGGCTCACATCCGCGCAGTGATCGTCGCCAGGAGGGTGAAAGGCGCACCGGGGGTGTTGTTGAACTGATTGAACGGCTGCTCGATGTAGCGTGCGTTCGCCAGGTTCCGGATGTTGACCGCGAACCGGTAATGCGCGTCGATGTCGTAATACACGGCTGCGTCGACCCGATTGTACGCCCCGACCTTGTAGCTGTTGTTGAGGTCGCCGAAGCGCTGGCCGACATGGGTGACGCCGATGCCGAGCCCGAGACCGCGCAGGGAGCCGGCCTGGACATCGTACGTCGTCCACACGCTGCCGCTGAAGGCCGGCGCGCCCAAGAGGCGGTTGCCGACCGCGAAGACCCTGTCCTTGGTGATCCGCGCATCGAGATAGCCGACGCCGCCGATGACCTTCCAGCCCGGAAGGATCTCGCCGGCCAGGTCCGCCTCGACGCCCTCCGAACGCTGCTGGCCGGTGATCACCGAGAAACCGGTGTTGACGGGGTCGTTGCCGGCGACGTTGTTGCGGGTGATCCGGAAGGCGGCCGCGCTCAGGGTCAGGTCGGGGTTGATGTCGATGCGGGTTCCGACCTCGAGCTGCTCGCCCGTCTCGGGCGCCGGGTTGACGACGTTGAGGACGTTCGCGGTCTGCGGCGCGAAGGACGTGGCGTAGCTGGCATAGAACGTCAGCGGCTCGAACGGCCGATAGATCAGGCCGACCCGCGGCGAGGCGCCGAACAACTCCTGCTCCGGCGGCTGGGTCTTCGAGCCCGGTACGCGGGCGAAATAATATTGGGTGCCGAGATCGAACCGGGCGCCGAGCACGAGCTGCAACTGGGGCGTGAGGGCGATCTGGTCCTGCAGGTAGAAACCGAACAGTTCGAGCCTCTGCTTCAGGTCTTGCTGGAGCGAGAGAGCTCCGGGCGTGCCGCCGAAGACCGGGTTGAGGAAGCTGACCGGGGTGTAGGTGCCCTGCTGGGAATACGGGTGGCGGAAACCGTTGGTGTACTCGAACCCCGCTAGGGCCGTGTGGGAGAAGCCGAACGTGTCGAACTTCATGATCGCTTCGGTCTGCGTATCCATCGCGGCGAAATGCGAGTCGACCGAGGTGTCGCGTCGCGTGACCTGAGTGCCGGCAGCGTTGACGCCGGTGGCGCGGGCTGCAAACAGGTTGAACGCCCCCCATTGCCCGTTGATCACTTGCCGCAGCGTCAGGTTTTCATTGACGTCGTGTTCGGCCCGCATCGTGATCCCGTTGACCTCGCCGTAATAGCGCGAGGACGGCTCGCCGTAGTAGCGGCGGATGTTGTCCAGCGGCACGCGGCCACGGAAAGCGATGAGCCCCTCATCGTACTGGGTGCGCTGGCTGGTGGCTTCCGCGTTGATGTAGACCCTCGTGTCGGCGCTCGGCGTCCAGCTCAGCGCCGGCGCGATGAAGATGCGCCGGTTGGTGTCGCCGCCGATGTCGCGGAAGGTCGGATCCTCCTGCGCGGCGAAGGTGAGGCGCGCGGCCAGCCCATCGATGGACGGGATCGCGCTGGAAACCGAGCCCTGGAACCGCCGGAAGCCGAAGCTGCCGCCCTGGACGCTCGCGTCCGCGGTCGGCTCCAGGGTCGGCCTGCGGGTGACGATGTTGACGACCCCGCCCGGGTCGCCCCGGCCGAACAGCACGGAGGCGGGCCCCTTGATCACCTCGACCCGTTCGGCGTTCGCGAGGTCGCGTTCCACCGGATAGAAGTTGATCGCCGGATTGACCAGGATGCCGTCGACGGCGAAGAGCTGCGTGGCGAAGCCGCGGATGACGTAGTTCTGCGAGCGGCCCTGCACGGTGCTGCCGGGCGTGACGTTGCTGACATTGGTGACGGCATCGGTCAGGCGCAGGTCCTGCTGGTCCGTGATCACCTGGCGCGGGACGACGTTGATCGATTGCGGCGAGTCCCGCAGGGGCGTGTCGGTCTTGGTCGCGGTCGCCGAGCGCGTGGCGCGATAGCCGACGACCGGGCCGTCCGCCCGCTCGGGACCCGTGCCGGTGACGCTCAGTTCCGAGAGTATGACCTCGTCCTGGATCGGGCTGGATTGTGCGTGGACGACAGTCGTCGATGCCGCAAGCAGAGTCAAAACCAGCCCGTATCGCTTATTGTTTGTGCAATTGCGGTCTGAGTTTGCGACAACGGCGCGGATTGTTCGGCCTTGAGGCATAGTTTTGAGTCATTCTTAAGAAGATCGTCGCGTCGATGCGCCCTCGTCTTTGCGTACGATTGTCGGCCTGATTCAATGCGTGATTGTAATCGACGGGCTCACAGGCGCAGGAACTCATCGGACGTGTCCGGTGCGTCACACATCCCTTTGGAATGATTTTAAATCTTACGGATTGTGGAGACTTAAACGTGCGCAAATGCGCAAAATACACGTCCAGGCGTTGATGCGGGTCGCGCCCGGGCGGAGATCGACAGGCGCGCCCGTCGGCCTCTTCGAATCAGATGCGCGCTCATCGCGTCCGAGTCCTTCGCGCGCGTCGCCGTGCATTCGGATCGGGGGCCCCCGGGCGCGCGGGTCGCGGCCTGCGGCTGGCCCGGCGCGGCGCGTGCCACCCATATCGAGGCCTGCGGGCTGCGCAGCACCGCGCGCAGGCAGCCGCGCACCGTGGCGGCTCGGCCCAGATCGATACGTCCTAGGATGTGCCGTCGCCGCCGTTGGCGATCCTGCCGGTGCGGAACCGGGCCGGCCTTGTCCGGCGGTCCTTACGCCGCGCCGTGTTGCGGATTGCGCCGGACGAGCGAGCCGCAGGGCTCGGTCCGCAGACGGGAATCAGTGGTCCGGCCGCGGCATGCCCGGGGCGGCGCGCGGCAGGCGGCCGTCGAGGCCGGTCGCCAGCAGGGCGTGGAGCTGGGCGACCGCGGGGGCCGGATCGTAATCGGGCAGGATCGCGCGGCCGACGATGATCCCCTTCATCAGCGGGGCGACCAGCCCGTAGAGCCGGTCCGGGTCGCAATCCGGGCTGGTGGCCAGCGCCGCGAAGGTTTCGGTGAACCAGTCCCGGGTCTCCGCCTCGGACCGGGCGGTCAGGTCGGAGATGGCGGGGTTGCGGGTGGCCTCCGACCAGATCTCCATGCGCAGCACCGCGGCCTCCCGGGTGATCGACACGAAGTAGCGCGCGATGAGGTCGAGCAGGGCCGCGCGCGGGTCGCCGCCGTGCCCCATCTCTTCGACGAGCTGGATGCCGCGCTCGCGCTCGCGCTCCACCAGCCCGACGACCAGGGCTTCCTTGGATTCGAAGTAGCGGTAGAAGTTGCCCGGGCTCATCGCGGCCTCGCGGGCGAGGTCCTGCATCGTGGCCCGGTGGAAGCCGTTGCGCACGAAGCAGGCCTCGGCGGCGTCGAGGATGTGTTCGCGCCGCGCGGCCTGGCCGGAGCGCGCCTCGGCGGCCGCCGGCACGCTCACGGGGCGAACTGCGCGACCGCGGCGACGCGGCTCTGGTCCTTGGCGGGGATGGTGGCCGCACAGGCCTGGGCGGTCTGGCTCAGGTCGGCGCACAGGCGCGCCTGCCAGCCCTTCGGACCCGCGCCGGTCCAGCTGATCAGCGCCATCCAGGCGAGGACCAGAACGGCGGCGAAGGTGAGGTTCGACGGGGTGCAGAAAGCCCGGACCGTCGCGAGGAGGCGCGCCGCGCCGGGTCCGGACGGGGCGAACCGGTCCTCATCCAGATCCGACCAGCGACCTTCGAGCGACAGAGCCATGGCTCACTCCTGCTTGCCCCACTGTCGTAATGAACGTTCATTCTCGCGTCAATGAACGTTCGTTCTCACGGGCAGGGATGGGCGGGCCGTCCGTCGATATGGTTTCTGGATGATTGCGTCGTGCCGTCCGGCCGATGCGAGGCGCAGGCCTCGGCCCCGCGCCCGGGACCGGCCAAACGGTCTCAGAAGAATCGCGCCTCCCGGGGCCGAGGGTGCGGTCTCGGCCCGGGATCGCGTCGGCTCAGGCGTGTCCGACCGGCTTGAGGGCCCCGGTCCGGTCGTGGAAATCCGGCCCGTTGATGGTCCGGGCGACGTGCCCGGCCCGGATCAGGTAGTCGCCGAAATGCTCGCCGGGGTTCCGGCCCTTGGCGAAGTCGGCGAAGAGCGGATCCAGGGTGTCGCGGATGTCCGAGGCCGCCACGTCCTCCTTGTAGAGCTTGCTCAGGCGCGAGCCGTCGAAGGCGGCGCCGAGATAGAGGTGGTAGCGCTCGGGCCCCCGGCCGACGAGGCCGATTTCGGCGATGAACGGGCGGGCGCAGCCGTTCGGGCAGCCGGTGGAGCGGATCGTGATCTCCTCCTCGGCGAGCCCGTGCGTGGCCAGGCTCTGCTCCAGCTCGGTCATCAGGTCCGGCAGGTAGCGCTCGCTCTCGGCGAGCGCGAGGCCGCAGGTCGGCAGCGCCACGCAGGCGATGGAGTTGCGCCGGAGCGCCCCGGCACCCTTGGTGATCCCGTACTGATCGACCAGCGCCTCGATCTCGGCCCGCTTCTCCGCCGGCACGTTGGCGACGATCACGTTCTGGTTGGCGGTAAGGCGGAAATCGCCCTCGTGCACCTGGGCGATCGCGCGCAGGCCGGTGAGGAATTGCGGGCCGTCCTCGTAATCCTTGATCCGGCCGGAGGGGACGTAGAGGGTCAGGTGGTGACGGCCGTCGTCGCCCTCGGTCCAGCCGAAGCGGTCGCCGTTGTTGGTGAAGGTGAAGGGCTTCGGCTCGCCGAGCGTCTTGCCGATCCGGGTCTCCACCTCGGCCCGGAACGCCGCCAGGCCGTAGCGCTCGATCGTGTACTTGAGCCGGGCGTTCTTGCGGTTCTTGCGGTTGCCCCAGTCGCGCTGGACCGTCATCACGGCCTCGGCGACCTTGATGGCGTCCTCGGGCTTCACGAAGCCCATCACGTCGGCGGTGCGCGGGAAGGTCTCGGGCTCGCCATGGGTCATGCCCATGCCGCCGCCCACGGTGACGTTCCAGCCGGTGACCTGGTTCTTCTTGTCCAGGATGGCGATGAAGCCGAGATCGTGGGCGAAGATGTCGACCTCGTTGGAGGGCGGCACCGCCACGACGATCTTGAACTTCCGCGGCAGATAGGTGCGGCCGTAGACCGGCTCGACCTCCTCCTCCTCGCCGCCGACCACGCGCTCGCCGTCGAGCCAGATCTCCCGCCAGGCGCTGGTCTTCGGCAGCAGGCTGTCCGAGATGTCCTTGGCGAGGGTGTGGGCGGCCTTGTGGGCGCCCGCCTGAGCCGGGTTGGTCGCCGCCATGACGTTGCGGTTGACGTCGCCGCAGGCCGCGATCGTGTCGAGCAGGGCCGCGTCGATGGCCGCCATCGTGCGCTTGAGGTTCGACTTGATCACGCCGTGATACTGGAAGGTCTGGCGCGTGGTCGCCCGCAGGGCGCTGCCCGCATAGGTGACCGCGATGTCGTCGAGGACCAGCCACTGCTTCGGGCTGATCACGCCGCCGGCGATGCGCAGGCGGATCATGAAGCTGTAGGCCTTGTCGAGCTTCTTCTTGGTCCGCTCCGGGCGCAGGTCGCGGTCGTCCTGCATGTACATCCCGTGGAACTTCACGAGCTGCCCGTCATCCTCGGAGATCGCCCCGGTGGCGTGCTTCAGCAGGCCGTCGGCGAGGCCGCCGCGGAGGTAGCCGCTGGCGATCTTGATGTGCTCGTTGGCGGCGAGCTGGGCCGCGCGGGCCGCCTCGGCATCGGTGATCGGCCGGTCCTTGGGCGGGGTCTCGTAGACGCGGGCGGCCGGGGTCTGCGCCAGGGCCTGGGCGTCGGCGTCGTCGCGGGGGCTGTGGTCGTCCATAAGGTGAATCCGTCTGTCTGAACGCGTCTCCCACCCCCTTCATGGGGCGGGTGCCAGTTCACGGTAGGGGCGGGATCCGCGACAGTCCCCCTCTCCCGTGCGGGAGAGGGTTGGGGTGAGGGGGGCGCCCTCTCCGGAAAGACCTGGATCCCTCACCCTGTCCCTCTCCCGCATGGGAGAGGGGACCCGCGCTCCGACTGTCTCCGTCGCATCTTGGTGCTCTCCCCGGGATCGGGGAGCGCGATGATCTCAGTAAACGTCCTGCTGGTAGCGGTGGCTGCGCTCCAGGGCCGCAACCTGCGCCTCGGCGTCGGCCGGGCTCAGGGATTTGGCGATCTCGTAGGCCCGCACCACGGCGGCGCGCACGTCCTTGGCCATGTTCTTGGCATCGCCGCATACGTAGAAATGGGCGCCGCCCTCCAGCCAGGAGACCAGCTCCTGCGCGTTGTGGGTGATGCGGTTCTGCACGTAGATCTTCTCCGGCTGGTCCCGGGAGAAGGCGACGTCGATCTTCGTCAGCGAGCCGTCCTCCAGGGCCTCCTGCCATTCGAGTTGGTACAGGAAGTCGTGCAGGAAGTGCCGGTCGCCGAAGAACAGCCAGGAGCGGCCGGGCGCCTCGATGGCGCGGCGCTCCTGCACGAAGGCGCGGAACGGCGCGACGCCGGTGCCGGGGCCGACCATGATGATGTCGGTGGCCGGATCCTGCGGCAGGCGGAAGTGCCGGTTCGGCTTCAGCCGCACCCGCAGCTTGGCGCCGTCCCGGATCCGGTCGGCGACATGCACGGAGGCGACGCCCGAGCGGGCCCGCCCGTGGGTCTCGTAGCGGACCGCCACGATGGCGAGGTGGACCTCGTCGCCCACCTCCTTGCGCGAGGACGCGATCGAGTAGGCCCGGGGCGGCAGCGGCCGGGTGATGGTGTTGAGGTGCTCGGCCGTCAGCGCGGCCGGGAAGGTCGCCAGCAGGTCGATCAGGTGCCGTCCCTCGATCCAGGCCCGGGCCTCGCCGCTGTCGATCAGTTTCTGCGCGTCGGCGTGGCCGGTCGCCTTGACGAAGCGCTCGATCGTGGCGGCCGACAGGGTGGTGATGTCCCGCTCGGCGAGCAGCGCCTGGCGCAGGGCCTCGTCGCCCGAAAGCCCCGCGGCGTTCAGGATCTCGTCCACCAGCTGCGGGTCGTTCTCGGGGAAGACCTCGAGCGAATCGCCGGGCTCGTAGGCGGGCGCGCCGTCCTCGAAGGCCAGCGCCAGGTGGATCGTCTCCTTGTCGGAGCGGGACGAGTTGAGGTTCACGTGCTCGACGACCTCGACCACCAGCGGCTCGCGGCTCGGCTCGGCCTCGTCGTCCTCGCCGGCGGCGGTGCGGGCGAAATCCACCGCCACGACGTTGTCGGGCGTCTCCGCCGGGGCGAGGGCCTTGAGGGTGTTCTTGATCCAGTCGGCGGCCGGCTTCTCGAAGTCGAGGTCGAGGTCGGCGCGCTCGGCGGCGCGCTGGCCGCCCAGCGCCTCGAAGCGCGCGTCGAGCGCCTTCCCGATGGCGCAGAACTCGACATACGAGGTGTCGCCCAAAGCCAGCACCGCGAAGGGGACGCCGTCGATGCGCGGGGCGCCCTCACCCATCAGTTCGCCGTAGGCCCGCACGGCCCGTGCCGGCGGCTCGCCTTCGCCCCAGGTCGCCGCGATGGCGATGAGCTTGCCGGCCTTGGGCAGGCTCGCCAGGTCGAGGTCCGAGAAGTCCACGACCTTCGGCTTGAACCCCTGCTTGCGCGCGAGCTTGGCGACGTTGCCGGCCAGCGCCTCGGAGTTCCCCGATTCGCTGGCATAGAGGATCGTCAGCGGCTCGGCGGCCTTGGGCGGGGCGGCCGGGACGGCGGCCGGCTGCCCTCCGGCGGCGTCGAGGCCCGCCAGGAAGCCCGCGAGCCACGCGCGCTGCACGGGCGTCGCGCTGCCGAGCACGGCATCGAGGCTGGCGCGCTCGCCGTCGCCGAACGGGGCGGTGCGCGGAAGGAGATTCTGGCGTGCCATCAGGGGACCATGTCGTGGCCTACGGGGCCGGTGTCAATCGAAAACGTTCTTTTTGCAGAACGCGCCTGAACTAGGATATTGCATTCGTTGCGCCGCAATAAAAGAGAAGATCATTCTCCAACCACGGCGAGGACCGGGCCGGTGCCGGGGAGGTGGCGCCCGGTTTTCGGGGGTGCCGGGAGCGGCAGGGCGGTGGTGGACTTCACCTTCTCCATGGCGAATCGCGAGGTGACGTTCTTCAGCGGCAGCACCGCGATAAGCTGCTTGTAGAAGCTGTCATAGGCCTGCATGTCGGCAACCACGACGCGCAACATATAATCCACGTCGCCGGCCATCCGGTAGAATTCCAGCACCTCCGGCATGGCCGAGATGGTCGCAGCGAAGCGCTGAAGCCATTCCTGGGAGTGGTCGGCGGTCTCGATCGAGACGAACACGGTGAGGCCGAGGCCCAGCTTGACCGGGTCGAGCACCGCCACCCGCCGGTCGATCACGCCGTCGGCCTCCAGCTTCTGGATGCGCTTCCAGCATGGGGTCTGGGACAGGCCGACGCGCTCGCCGATCGCCGCGATGGAGAGGGTCGCGTCCGCTTGGAGCAAGGCGAGAATCTTGAGATCGATGGCGTCCAAGGTCGTCTCCGTGGGATCCTTCCACGCTGGGCCGCGCGCGGGGAGTTTAGGCGTTTCTGAGGGCCGCCGAGAAGAATCTTTTGTCGTGCGGGGTCTCGGGTGCGGAGGAACAGGGTGCGCCACCGCACGCCAGGCCACCCGGATATGCCCGACAAGCACCCCGAGCCGCCTTGACTTCGTTCGTTATAGCGAACATTTCGACCCTTCGACAACTGGGTGCGGCGTGATCCGCGCCCTTATCCCACGCACCAACCTCAGGACATGTCGCGATGACCCGTCCGGACCGAACGATGGCCGAGTCCCTGTCCGAGCGGCTGTCCGGGCTCGACCTGCCAGGTCGCCTCCACCTGATCGCCGCCGAGATCCCGGGCCGGCTCGTGTTCACCACGAGCCTCGGCGTCGAGGACCAGGCGCTGACCCACGGGCTGGCGATGGCCGGGCTGGCGAAGGGCCGCGTCGAGATCGTCACCCTCGATACCGGCCGGCTGTTCCCGGAGGCCTACGACACCTGGGCCGAAACCGAATCGGCCTACGGGATCCGGATCGGCGCCTACGCGCCGGAGCGGACCGCCGAGGAGGCGTTCGTCCGCGACGAGGGCATCAACGGCTTCCGGCGCTCGGTGGCGGCCCGGCAGGCCTGCTGCGGGTTCCGCAAGGTCGAGCCGCTCGGCCGGGCGCTGGACGGCGCGAGCGGATGGCTCACCGGCCTGCGCGCTGGCCAGTCGGCCAACCGCGCCGAGACGCCGCTCGCCGAGTTCGATCCCGCCCGCGGCCTGATCAAGCTCAACCCCCTGGCCGACTGGTCCCGGGCGCAGGTCGACAGCTTTGTGCGCGAGAACTTCATTCCCTACAACGTCCTGCACGATCGCGGCTTCCCGTCGATCGGCTGCGCCCCCTGCACCCGCGCCGTGAAGCTCGGCGAGCCGGAGCGCGCCGGGCGCTGGTGGTGGGAGCAGGAAGAGAAGAAGGAGTGCGGCCTGCATGTCGGGCGGCCCTCCGCGTCGATCCAGCCGGGCCAGGAGCCCGCCATCTTCGAGAGCACCCCAGACGTGAAGACCCGCCAGCCGGAGTTCGCCCGATGAGCGCAGCCCTCGCCGCCGCGGTGCCGACGGGCGCCCCCGCCTCCGCCGACCGCCTCAGCCACCTGAAGCGGCTGGAGGCCGAGAGCATCCACATCTTCCGGGAGACGGTCGCCGAGGCCGAGAACCCGGTGATGCTCTACTCGATCGGCAAGGATTCCTCGGTGCTGCTGCACCTGGCCCTGAAGGCGTTCGCGCCCGGCACCCTGCCGTTCCCGCTGCTCCACGTCGACACGACGTGGAAGTTCCGCGAGATGATCGCCTTCCGCGACGCCCGGGTGAAGGAACTCGGCCTCGACCTCCTGGTCCACACCAATCCGGACGGGCTCGCCCGCGGCATCGGGCCGGTGAGCCACGGCTCCGAGGTCCACACCGACGTGATGAAGACCCAGGCGCTGCGCCAGGCGCTCGACAAGTACAAGTTCGACGCGGCCTTCGGCGGCGCCCGCCGCGACGAGGAGGCAAGCCGGGCCAAGGAGCGGATCATCTCCTTGCGCACCGCGCAGCACCGCTGGGATCCCAAGCGCCAGCGCGCGGAGCCCTGGCACCTCTACAACCTGAAGAAGAAGCGCGGCGAGTCCCTGCGGGTGTTCCCGCTGTCCAACTGGACCGAGCTCGATATCTGGCTCTACATCGAGCAGGAAAAAATCCCGATCGTGCCGCTCTACTTCGCGGCCGAGCGTCCGGTGGTGGAGCGCGACGGCCAGCTGATCATGGTGGACGACGACAGGCTGCCGCTGGAGCCCGGCGAGGTTCCGCAGCAGCGCCTGGTCCGCTTCCGGACCCTCGGCTGCTACCCGCTCACCGGCGCGGTGGAGAGCGACGCGGCCACGCTGCCCGAGATCGTCGGCGAGACGCTGGCGGCGCGCACCTCGGAGCGCCAGGGCCGGGTGATCGACAAGGACGGCGCGGGCGCCATGGAGCGCAAGAAGCAGGAGGGGTATTTCTGATGACGGTGCACCAGGCTCCCACCGCGTTCAGCGACCGTGCCGCCACCTATCAGGCGTTCCTGGCCGCCCACCAGAGCAAGGCCGTGCTGCGCTTCATCGCCTGCGGTTCGGTGGATGACGGCAAGTCGACCCTGATCGGCCGGCTGCTGCACGACACCAAGCAGATCTTCGACGACCAGATCTCGGCGCTCCAGCGCGATTCCCGCCGCCACGGCACGCAGGGGCAGGAGATGGACCTGGCGCTGCTCGTCGACGGCCTCCAGGCCGAGCGCGAGCAGGGCATCACCATCGACGTCGCCTACCGGTTCTTCTCCACCGACAAGCGCTCGTTCATCGTGGCCGACACCCCCGGCCACGAGCAGTACACCCGCAACATGGCCACCGGCGCCTCGACGGCGGACGTGGCGGTGATCCTGGTGGATGCCCGACAGGGCCTGATCCGCCAGACCCGGCGCCACGCCCTGCTGGTCTCGATGCTGGGCATCCGCCGGGTGGTGCTGGCGGTGAACAAGATGGACCTCGTCGGCTGGTCGCAGGACACGTTCGACGCGATCCGCTCGGGCTTCGCCGCGTTCGCCCGCGACCTGAACTTCGCCGAGGTCAAGGCGATCCCGCTCTCGGCCAAGAACGGCGACAACGTCGTGGAGCCCGGCATCGCCACCCCCTGGTACACGGGCGGCACGCTGCTCGACTATTTGGAGACCGTGCCGGTGCACGCGGAGGCGCTCAACGCTCCGTTCCGCATGGCGATCCAATGGGTCAACCGGCCGAATTCCGAGTTCCGCGGCTATAGCGGGCGGATCGCCAGCGGCCGGGTCCGCCCGGGCGACGCCGTCACCATCCAGCCCTCCGGCCGGACCTCGACGGTGGCGCGGATCTACACCGCCGACGGCGACCTGCCCGAGGCCGGCGAGGACGAATCGGTGACCCTGGTGCTGGCCGACCAGATCGACGCCTCCCGCGGGCAGGTGATCGCGGCGTCCGGCGCGCCCCTGCGGGTCGCCGAGAGCTTCGACGCCCGGCTGTTCTGGGCGGCCGAGACCGAGCTGGCGCCGGGGGCGAGCCTGCTCGCCAAGATCGGCACCGCCACGGTCAACGCCACCGTCGAGCGGATCGTCTCCCGGATCGATCCCGAGACCGGCAAGCCGGGCCCGGCCGAGCGCCTCACCGCCAACGACATCGCGGACGTGTCCCTGCGCCTCGACCGTCCGGTGGCGGTGGACGCCTACGCGGCCAACCGCGAGACCGGCAGCCTGATCCTGATCGACCGCGAGACCACCGACACGGCGGCGCTCGGGCTGGTCCTGGCGCTGAAGGGCGAAGCCGCCCCGGCGGCCTCCGCCGCACCGCCTGACGAGAAGGCCCCCGGCCTGCTCGGTCGCCTCGGCCGCCTGCTGGGGCGCTGACGCCAAGGTTCCGGATCCAGAAGGTCCGGGACCTTGTGCGGGTTTAGGGCGGAGCCTTGGTTCATCGGGGCTCCGCCCCGATACTCCGCCAAAGGGCTGAGCCCTTTGGGATCCCTGACCGTCAGGCCGCCTCCGAGACCGCGCCGAGGCCCCAGGCTTGGGCCAGCCGGGTATAGGAGTCGTGCCGCGCCGCCTGGTCGGGGATCGCCGTGACGATCATCAGTTCGTCGGCCTGCGTCCGCGCCACGAGGTCCATGAGCCGCGCCCGCAGGGTCTCCGGCCCGCCCACGTGCAGCTTGTCGCGGCCGCGCTCGATCTGGGCCCGCTCCGCGTCGGAATACGGGTAGGCGAGCGCTTCCTCCAAGCTCGGCAGCGGGCGGTACTCGCCGCGCTCCCGTCGCAGAGTCGAGAGGCGGGCGCTCGCGGCCTGACGCTCGGCCTCCGCGTCGGTGGCGCCGCAGATCGCCGCCACCGCGAGGATCGCATGGGGCTGCGTGCCGAGCCGCGTCGGCCGGAACAGGCGGCGATAGGCCAGCATCGGCGCCTCGGCCGGCATCCCGGAGAAGTGCTGCGCGAAGCCGAAGCCGCAGCCGATGTCGCCGGCGAGCTGGGCGCTGTAATCGGACGATCCGAGCAGGAAGATCGGCGGCAGCGGCACGCCGGACGGGCTCGCCTGGATCTTTCCGAACGGGTGCCCCTCCGGGAAGCCGCCGTCCCAGAACAGCAACTCCTGCAGGCGGTCGAGGAAGTCGTCGTTGCCGCCCTCGCCGGGCGCCTCCCGGCGGCGCAGGGCCCGGGCGGTGAGCCCGTCGGTGCCGGGCGCGCGCCCGAGGCCGAGGTCGATCCGGCCCGGGAACAGGGCCTCCAGCACTCGGAACCGCTCGGCCACCATCAGCGGCGCGTGGTTCGGCAGCATGATGCCGCCCGAGCCGACCCGGATCGCCCGGGTCGCGGCGGCGATCTGGCCGATCATGATCTCGGGGGCCGGGCTCGCCACGTTGGGCAGGGCGTGGTGCTCGGCCAGCCAGTAGCGCCGGTAGCCGAGACCGTCGACGTGGCGCGCGAGCGCCAGCGTGTCGTGCAGCGCCTGCGCCGGGGTCGAGTCGGCGCTGACGAAGGAGAGGTCGAGGACGGAGAGCGGTGTCATGGTTGGGAGATAGGGAGGCGGGCTGGCCGGTGCGAGGGCCGGTCGAGGGGCCGATGCCCGTGCTGCAGGCGACGCAGGTCGCTCTCAGTTCGTCCCGCCTGCTTGATCCCCGCCCTGGAACAGGGTCTCGAAGTCTCGGCCGCCGTAGAAGACGTTGACGATCTCCACCCGATCGCCGTTGACGTGATAAGCGATCACAGCGGATCGTTCGAACGATACCGTCCGCAACCCGGGCTCCAAATCGTCGCGCGGGCGACCACCATGGGGTGCGTCGCCGACACGTTCACAGCGGCTGACGAGCCGGTCCAGAAACCGGTCGGCAACGCTCGGATCGCGGCTCGCCTCGTAGACCCAACGGTAGATCTGCAGCAGATCGAACTCGGCTTCCGCACGGAAGACGACCCTAAGGCGTCGCATTCCGGTGGGCCTTCACGGTCTCGGCATGAAGGGCCTTGATGTGAGCTCGGACCTCCTCGACGCTCAGCGGCGGCCGCGGGTCGTCGAGGGAGCGGCGGATGCGGGCGCGGATCGCGTCGAGACGTTCGGCATCCTCCCGGCGCCGGCTCTGCCAAGCCTGCACCGCGTCCTCCAAAACCTCGCCGAGCGAGGCGTATTCGCCGGCCTCGACGCGCTCGCGCAGGGTGCGGACCGTCTCGGGAGGCAGCGTGACGCTGATCGTCTCGGCGGGTGGCATGACTCGGCCTCTTCACTCGGCCTCTTCGGATCGGCACGATCCTAGCATGAAAACCGGGCTGCCGCGCAGCCTTGTCCGCACCGCACCGTCGGCCTAGGGTCCCCGCCGCATCGCGGGCGTCCGAGATCGCCTCGCCCTCACGGAGATCGACACATCATGGCTCTCCTCGCCGACGTCCTCTCGCGGGTGAAGCCGTCCGCGACCATCGTGATGACCCAGAAGGCCCGGGACCTGAAGGCCTCCGGCGTCGACGTCATCAGCCTGTCGGTGGGCGAGCCGGATTTCGACACGCCGGACCACATCAAGCAGGCCGCGATCGAGGCGATCCACCGCAACGAGACCCGCTACCCGCCGGTCTCGGGCATCGCGCCCCTGCGCGAGGCGATCGTGCGCAAGTTCAAGCGTGAGAACGGGCTCGACTACAAGGTCTCGCAGACCATCGTGGGTACCGGCGGCAAGCAGGTGCTCTACAACGCCTTCCTGGCGACCCTGAACCCCGGCGACGAGGTGGTGATCCCCCGTCCCTACTGGGTGTCCTACCCCGAGATGGTCGGGCTCTGCGGCGGCACGCCGGTCTTCGCCGACACCGACATGGCGCACGGCTTCAAGCTTCAGGCGGAAGAACTCGACCGGGTCCTGACGCCCAAGACCAAGTGGATCGTCCTCAACTCGCCGTCGAACCCGTCCGGGGCCGCCTACACGCGCGACGAGATGAAGGCGCTCACCGACGTGCTGCTGCGCTATCCCGACGTGCACATCCTCACCGACGACATCTACGAGCACCTGACCTACGGCGACTTCGCCTTCGTCACCCCGGCCCAGGTCGAGCCGCAGCTGGTCGAGCGCACGCTGACCATGAACGGCGTCTCCAAGGGCTACGCCATGACCGGCTGGCGGATCGGCTACGCGGCCGGGCCGGAGAAGCTGATCAAGGCGATGGACTTCGTCCAGGGCCAGCAGACCTCCGGGGCGAGCACGATCGCGCAATGGGCGGCGGTCGCCGCCCTCGACGGCCCCCAGGACCACCTGGCGAAGTTCCGGGCGGCGTTCCAGGGCCGGCGCGACCTGGTCGTGTCGATGCTCAACCAGACCAACGGCCTGACCTGCCCGACGCCGGAGGGCGCCTTCTACGTCTACCCGTCCTGCGCGGCGCTGATCGGCAAGAAGACCGAATCCGGCAAGACCATCGAGACGGACGAGGATTTCGTCACCGAGCTGCTCCAGGCCGAGGGCGTGGCCGCCGTGCACGGCTCGGCCTTCGGGCTCGGCCCGAACCTGCGCATCTCCTACGCCACCTCCAACGCCGTCCTGGAGGAAGCTTGCCGGCGCATCCAGCGGTTCTGCGGCTCGCTGCGGTAAGTCCCGCGCCTACGCAAGCCTCAAGGGAGCGGGTCGGTCCATGGATTGAAGATCGGGACGCCGGTCTGCAAGAAGTCCGAGGTGTTTCTCGTGGCTAGCGTCAGTCCTGCATCCAGGGCCGTTGCGGCGATCAGCAGGTCCGGCTGCGAGAACGTGTGCCCGCGTTGCCGGCCCTCTTCGACCAGAAATCGCCAGTGCACGATCACGTCTTCGTCGAGGGGCAAGATGCGTCGCTCGAACATCGGCCTGAGCCGGTGCGCGAGCCAATCGGCCAGGTCCGTCCGACGGGCTCCGTCGGCGAGCCGCTCGATCCCGAAGCGGAGTTCTGCGAGCGTTACGCAGCTCACGAAGAGGGCGTCGAGCGGTTGGGCGGCGACGAAGGCCACGACCCTCTGCTCGGGTCGCGGACGGCGTAACTCAGACAGGACGTTGGTATCGAGCAGCCAGCGAGTCACAAGCCGACATCGCGAACCGGCATCACCACAGATTCGGGCTCAAGATCGATGTCCCGGTGGGGTGAGGCTTGCAGCGCATCGATGAGCGACTGGCCCGTCGCAGGTCCGGTGAGCCGACGGAACTCCTCAGCGGAGATCACGACGACGGCCTCCCGGCCTTGGACAGTCACATGCTGCGGGCCATCGCTCCTGACTCGCCGAACGAGTTCGCCAAACCGGCTCTTGGCGTCCTGGAGGCGCCAATGCCTGGGCTGCTCGGGCGGATGCTCTGCACGTTGGGCCATGCTCGCAAGATTATCGGCGTGCCGTGTGATCGTAAAGGCGATCCCGGATCGTGGAGCACGTGATGACATCGTAAGCGCGCCGGCTACCATAGTCCCGGCAGCGCATTTTCGGAGCCTCCCATGCCCACCATCGCGGTGATCGCCCCCGGCGCCATGGGCAGCGCCATCGGGGCGCGGCTGGTCGAGCACGGCGCCCGCGTGCTGACCGCGCTCGCAGGGCGCGGAGCGGCGAGCCGGGCACGCGCCGAGGCGGCCGGGATGGTCGATGCCGATCTGGCCGACCTCGCGGCCGCCGACATCCTGCTGTCGATCGTGCCGCCCGCCGACGCGGAGGCCCTGGCTCACCGCCTCGCCCCCGCCCTCGCCGCAGCACCGCGCAAGCCGGTCTATGTCGACGCCAACGCCGTCAGCCCGGACACGGTCGGGCGCATCGCCGCGATCGTCGCCGGCGCGGGCGCGCCCTTCCTCGACGGGGCGATCCTGGGCCTGCCGCCGAAGCCCGGCGGCACGGGGCCCCGCGTCTACGTCTCCGGGGACGATACCGCCCCGGCGATGGCCCTGCGCGCGTTTGGGCTGGACCTGCGCGTCTGCCCCGGGCCCGTCGGCGCGGCCTCCAGCCTCAAGATGAGCTATGCCGGCCTCAACAAGGGGCTGACGGCGCTCGCCGCCCTCATGGTCCTGGCCGCCGAGCGGGCCGGGGCTGGTACGGCACTTCTCGACGAGCTCGCCGAGAACGAGCCGGCGCTGCTGGCCCGGTTCGCCAAGGCCCTGCCCGACATGGCGCCGAAGGCCTATCGCTGGGCGCCCGAGATGGGCGAGATCGCCGACTTCCTCGGGCCGGACGCGGCCGGGCGGCAGGTGTTTTCGGGTTTTGGCGATCTGTACGCGCGCCTGGCCGCGGGGTCGGACGACGCCGAGATCGCCGCGCTGATGCGCTTCGCCGCGGCCGCTGCGGCGCGCTGATCGCCGCGGGGGGCGCCGAATCGGCCGTCGCTCTGTTGCCGGCTCGGCTGCCACCCTCTACACGAGCGGTCTCCCGCGGCCGATGCGCCTGAAGGTTTCGCGAGCCCGCTCGGGCCTGCATGGTAGCGGGGCCGGCAGTGACGGGGTGGTTCGGACCAGTTCTCTGGACCAATCCTGTGAGGCTCAGTGGGCCGAGTCGCTGCAGGAGTGTCGGGAGCGCGGGGAACAGGAACCGCGGGCTCGGCGCAAGGCCCACAAAGATTTCCGTTCGCCACCGGCGCGGATAGGCGCCCGCGGCGGCGTCCAGGCCCCCCGATCCGGCGCCCTGCCCCGATCCGGGACGATGCAACGCCAGGCGGTTGCAGCTTCGTTCACGCTCCCGCGCGATGATGCGATGGGGCCGGGATCCGGTCCGGCGTAACCGCGTTCTTTCGGGCCTGACCACCATGCGAGCCCTGCTCACCGGCGGCATCAAGGCGATCCTCGGGATCGCCGCTCTCTCCACCGCCGCCCATTGGACCTTGCGCGTGCAGCGCGAATCCACCCCCGCGAGTCCGATCGCGGCCTTTGCCAGCATGCCCGATCCAGCCGCGACCGGCTCGATCGAGCCGCGCCGGCCCGTGAGCGCGGCCGCCATCGCGCCGGCCGCCGTGCCGGCTCCGGCCGCGGGCCTGGACCAGGGGCATCTGGCCGCCCTGATCGCCGGAGCCACCCCGGCGAAAGCCAAGGTCGCCAAGACGGCGACGAAGACGGCGGCCGCCGACAAGGTCGCGGCCAAGCGCTGAGCCCGGCATCGGCGTCCGACGCCGTGCCGGCTGCATGGTTCCCCTGCGCGGCGGCGGGTGCCGCGGCGGGTACGCCCGTGGCAGATTAGCAGGCCTCCACCGAGATTTGGTAGGCATGAGCACGCAGGTCGCGACATCCGTCGCCAACGACAGGGCCTCCGCGCGTGCGGCCCCGTCACCCGACCTCGCGCGCCGCCGGCGGATCGTCGGCATCGCCCTGATGTGCGGCGCGGTCGCCTTCTTCGCGAGCCTCGACGCCTGCGCCAAGACGCTGGCGCGGGCCGAGGTCGACCCGCTGGTTACCACCTTCATGCGCTACGCCGCCAGCGTCGCGATGATCTCGCTGTTCATCAATCCCGTGCGCACCCCCGGGGTGGTGAAGAGCCGGCGGCTGACGCTGCAGATCGTGCGCTCGCTGTTGCTGTTCGCCTCCACGGCCCTGAACTTCGTGGCCCTGCGCTACCTGCAGCTGGCCGAGACGATCTCGATCCAGTTCGCCGCCCCACTTACGGTGGCGCTGCTGGCCGGGCCGCTGCTCGGCGAATGGTCGTCGCGGGCCCGGATGGCGGCGATCGCCGTCGGGTTCCTGGGCGTGCTGGTGATCGTCCGCCCGGGCCTCGGCGGGATGCACCCGGCCGCCCTGCTGTGCGTGGCCAACGTCGTGGTCTACGCCTTCTACGCGATCATCACGCGCAAGCTCGCGGCCTATGATTCCACCGCCACCACGATGTTCTACACCGGGCTGGCCGGCCTGGCGCTGATGGCGCCGCTCCTGCCCTGGATCTGGACCAACCCGGCGAGCCTGACCCACTGGGCGCTGCTGGTCGGTGTCGCGCTGTTCGGCACGCTCGGGCACTGGCTGCTGGTGATGGCGCATGCCCGCGCGCCGGCCAACGTGCTGGCGCCGTTCATCTATACGCAGCTGCTGTGGTCGGTGACGCTGGGCTTCCTGCTGTTCGGCGACGTGCCGAGCCGCTGGACGGTCGCCGGCGCCATGATCGTGGTCGGCTCCGGCCTCTATCTCCTGGCGCAGGAGACGATCCGGCGGGACAGGCCGGCCGCCTGAGGGCGACCGGCCGATGTCCGAGGCGGGGCTTTAGCGGCCCATGCGCTCCTGGCGGTCCATGCGCTCCTCGCGGCGGTTCTCGCGGGCGCGGCGGGCCGGATCCGGGTCGGTGCCGAGCACGCCGCCGACGGTGCCGGTGGCCGCACCCACCGCGCCGCCCACGACGCCGCCCACCGGGCCGGCCGCAGCCGAGCCGTCCTCGACGCCGCGCTGGGCGCCCCTGGCCGTGCCCTGGGCTTCGGCGCCGGACGCGAAGGCCAGCGGGGCGAGGGCGAGGGCGGCGATCATCAGCTTCTTCATGGTCAACTCCTGGTCGTCGTTCGGGACGAGTTCCGCGACGTGCGCGTCGCGGAGGACGTACCGGTCAACGGTTCAGGCGCCGAAAGGTCTCATCAGGCATCGCAGGGCCGCCCGCTGGCATCGGGAAGGGGCCGCTGCTAGAGAACGGGTCATGTTCGCTTCGCATGCTCTTCGCGGCCTGGGCCGCAGGCTTCGAATTATTGGCCCGGCCTCCGCGTAAATGAGTGCCCGCTTCGGCGAGGCCGCGCGGAAGTCCGGGATCCAGCTGCCGCCCGCCCTGCCCAGATTCCTGTATCGGCCGGCCCATTGCCGCCGGCCCGACCGCCGATGCGAGATCCGATGACCACCCCCGAGACCGCTTCTGCCCGCGACTATTCCAAGACCCTGTTCCTGCCGCGCACCGAGTTCCCGATGCGCGCCGGCCTGCCGACCCGGGAGCCGCTGCTGCTGGAGCGCTGGGCCGCGATCGACCTCTACGGGAAGATCCGCGCCGCCGCTTCGGGCCGGCCGCGCTTCGTGCTGCACGATGGGCCGCCCTATGCCAACGGCAACATCCATATCGGCACGGCGCTCAACAAGATCCTGAAGGACGTGGTGGTGCGCTCGGCGGGCGCCCTCGGCCTCGACGCCAACTACGTCCCCGGCTGGGATTGCCACGGCCTGCCGATCGAGTGGAAGATCGAGGAGCAGTACCGCGCCAAGGGCCGCAACAAGGACGACGTGCCGGTGATCGAGTTCCGGCAGGAATGCCGGACCTTCGCGGCCCACTGGCTCGACGTGCAGCGGGCGGAGTTCAAGCGCCTCGGCGTCACCGGCGACTGGGACCATCCCTACGCGACCATGGCCTACCCGGCCGAGGCGGTGATCGCCGACGAGCTGATGAAGTTCTCGATGAGCGGCCAGCTCTATCGCGGCTCGAAGCCGGTGATGTGGTCGGTGGTCGAGAAGACCGCGCTCGCCGAGGCCGAGGTCGAGTACGAGGAGCATGTCAGCGATACCGTGTTCGTCGCGTTCCCGATCCGGCAAGGAGCCGATGACGGGGCCGACGCGGCGCTGGCGGACGCCCGGGTGGTGATCTGGACCACCACGCCCTGGACCATGCCGGGCAACCGCGCCGTCGCATACTCCAAAAAGATCGCCTACGGGCTCTACCGCGTCACGCAGGCGCCGGCCGAGAACTGGGCCACCCCCGGGCAGACGTACCTGCTGGCCGACAGCCTGGCCGCCACCGTGTTCAAGGCCGCCCGGGTCGAGGCGTTCGAGCGCGTCGGCGACGTGCGCCCCGAGACCCTGGCCGGTCTCACCCTGGCGCATCCGCTCAAGGGCCGCGGCTACGACTTCGCCGTGCCGATGCTCGACGGCGACCACGTGACCGATGAATCCGGCACCGGCTTCGTCCACACGGCGCCCGGCCATGGCCGCGAGGATTTCGAGATCTGGATGGCCGCCGGCCGCAGCCTCGCCCAGCGCGGCATCGATCCGGCCATCCCCTACACCGTGGATGCGGACGGCGCCCTGACCAAGGCCGCGCCGGGCTTCGAGGGCACCCGGGTGCTCACCGACAAGGGCGAGAAGGGCGACGCCAACAAGGCGGTGATCGCCGCGCTGACCGAGGCCGGGGCGCTGGTCGCCCGCGGGGTGCTGCGCCACCAGTACCCGCATTCCTGGCGCTCCAAGAAGCCGGTGATTTTTCGGAATACCCCACAATGGTTCATCGCCATGGACCGGCCGGTGCCGTCGCTCGGTGACAGGAGCCTGCGCGACGTGGCCCTCCAGGGGATCGAGGAGACGCAATGGGTGCCCCCCCAAGGAAAAAACCGCATCACCGGCATGGTCGGCAACCGGCCGGACTGGGTGGTCTCGCGCCAGCGCGCCTGGGGCGTGCCGATCACCGTGTTCGTCCACCGGGAGAGCGGCGAGATCCTCAAGGATGCGGCCGTCAACGCCCGGATCCGCGCCGCCTTCAAGGCGGAGGGCGCCGATGCCTGGTTCCAGGACGACGCGGCGCAGCGCTTCCTGGCCCCGGACCACGACCCGGCCGCCTATGAGAAGGTCACCGACGTCCTCGACGTCTGGTTCGATTCCGGCTCCACCCACGCCTTCGTGCTGGACGATCCGGAGGCGTTCCCGGCGCTCGCCGGGGTGCGGCGCGTCCGCGACGGCGGCCAGGACCGGGTGATGTACCTGGAGGGCTCCGACCAGCACCGGGGCTGGTTCCAGTCCTCGCTGCTCGAATCCTCCGGCACCCGCGGCCGGGCGCCCTACGACATCGTCCTGACCCACGGCTTCGTGCTCGACGGGAAGGGCCTGAAGATGTCGAAGTCGAAGGGCAACGTCGTCGCGCCGCAGAGCATCATCAAGGATTCGGGCGCCGACATCCTGCGCTTGTGGGTCGCTGCCTCCGACTACACCGACGACCTGCGGATCGGCCCGGAGATCATCAAGACCTTTGCCGAGACCTACCGGAAGCTCCGGAACTCCCTGCGCTGGATGCTCGGCTCCCTGGCGCATCGGATCCAGGGGGATGACGTCGAGTTCCAAAAGATGCCGGAGCTGGAGCGGCTGATCCTGCACCGGCTGGCCGAGCTCGACGGCGAGATCCGCGAGGCCTACGCGACCTACGACACCAAGCGGGTCGTGGCCCTGCTCAACGGCTTCATGACCGGCGACCTGTCGTCGTTCTACTTCGACGTGCGCAAGGACGCGCTCTACTGCGATCCGATCTCGTCGGTGACCCGCCGGGCGGCCTTGCAGGTGATCGACGAGACCTTCCGTCGGGTGGTGGTCTGGCTGGCGCCGGTGCTCGCTTTCACGGCGGAGGAGGCCTGGCTCGACCGCTACCCGTCCGCCGACGGCTCGGTCCACCTGCAGACCCTGCCGGAGACGCCCGCGGCCTGGCTCGACCCCACCCTGGCGGAGCGCTGGCAGAAAATCCGGAAGGTGCGCCGGGCCGTGACCGGCGCCCTGGAGATCGAGCGCGCGGCCAAGCGCATCGGCGCGAGCCTGGAGGCGGCCCCGACCGTCTACGTTGCGGACCCGGAGCTGCTCGCCGCCCTGGAGGGCTGCGACTTCGCCGACACCTGCATCACCTCCGCGATCACGGTGGAGGCCGGTGAGGGCCCGGCGGAGGCGTTCCGGCTCGACGAGGTGCGCGGCGTCGCCGTGGTGCCGACCCCGGCCGAGGGCCGCAAATGCGCCCGCTCCTGGCGGGTCACCCCGGCGGTGGGCGGCGAACCGGACTACCCGGACGTCACCCCCCGCGACGCCCAGGCCCTGCGCGAGTGGGACGCGGCGCACCCGGAGGCCAGCGCGGCGTGAGTGTTTTGGGCGCCTACACCGCCGACGCCTCCCTCCCCCCTCTGCGGGGGAGGGTGGGCCTCGCGTCAGCGA
>NZ_VRVG01000058.1:0-33524 GCF_008040085.1 Methylobacterium sp. WL7
CTCCCGACCCCCTTCGGGGGCCACCCTCCCCCGCAGAGGGGGGAGGGAGATCCCGCGGCACCGGCCAGATCAGCGCCGTGGTCTCGGCGAGATCGCCGACGTAGTTGTGCGACAGCCGGAACAGCACCGGGTCGATGCGCGCCTCCACCAAGCCGCGTATCAGGGCCGGCTTGGCTTCGCGAAAGTTCAGCGTGCCGGTCATGGCGCCCAGCGCGTAGCCGCGCTCCGGATCCGGCGTGCGCGCGAAAAAGTCCTGGAGCAGGCGCAGCTTGGCGTTGCGGCGCGGCTCGTAGGCGAGGCGGTCGAGGAGGTGGGCGAAGTCGTTCACGCGGCCACCTCCGGCTCGGCGACGCCTGCGGGGGCCGGCTCCGCCTCACCGTCGTCGCCGTACCCCAGCAGGTGCAGCGGCTTGGCCTTGATCCCTTGCGTCCCGCACCAATGGACCAGCGCATCCTCCTGGCCGTGGGTGACCCAGACCTCCCCGGCGCCGGTGTCCCGGATCGTACGGCACAGGTCCGGCCAGTCCGAATGGTCGGAGATGACCAGCGGCAGCTCGACGCCCTTCTGGCGCGCGCGGGCGCGGACCCGCATCCAGCCGGACGCGAAGCAGGTCACCGGGTCGGGAAACTTGCGCGACCACAGGTCCTGCATCGCGCTGGGCGGACAGATCACGATGGCCCCGTGAAGGTCCTTGCGGTCGGCGGCCACGACCTTCGGGGTATCGCCCAGGGGGATGCCCTCGCGCTTGTACAGCTCGGTCAGCTTCTCCATCGCGCCGTGCAGGTGGATCGGCCGGTCCCAGCCCTCCTCGCGCAGCAGCGCCATCACCCGTTGCGCCTTGCCCAGCGCGTAGGCGCCGACGATGTGGGCGCGCTCCGGGAACAGGGCCACGGAGGCCATCAGCTTGCGGACCTCGTCCCGCGTGTCCGGATGCGTGAAGACCGGCAGGCCGAAGGTCGCCTCGGTGATGAACACGTCGCAGGGCACCACCTCGAACGGCAGGCAGGTCGGGTCCGGCGCCCGCTTGTAGTCGCCCGACACCACGACGCGGACGCCGTCCCGTTCGATGGCGATCTGGGCGGAACCGAGCACGTGCCCGGCGGGGGCGTAGCGCACCGTGACGTCGCCGACGCGCAAGGCCTCGCCGAGCCGGGCCTCCTGGCGCTGGCGGCAGAAATCCTCGCCGTAGCGCACCGCCATGATCCGCAGGGTTTCCGGCGTCGCCAGCACGTGGCCATGGCCGGCCCGGGCATGGTCGGCATGGCCGTGGGTGATCAGCGCGCGCTCGACAGGCCAGGTCGGATCGACGTGGAAGCCGCCGAGCGGACAGTAGAGGCCCTCTCGGGTCAGGGTGAGGAGATCGCTCGCGCGTGTCGGCATCGGGTCCGCTGCTGCCGGTGGAGTCCGCCGGTGGCCCCGGTATATAGGCGCCTCCGACCCGGCAGACGCATGGCCACGCAACACAGTTCCGGCGACCTCCTCGCCGACCGCCGCTATCGCTACGCCGAGGCCTGCCTGGCGGATGGCGACCATGCCGGGGCCGCCGACCTCGCCGAGCAGGCGCTGGAGATCGCACCCCGCTACGCGCCGGCCTGGCTGGTGCTGGGCCGTGCCCGGGAAGGGCTGGCCGTCGGGGGCGACGACCCGGCCCTGAGGGCGGCCGCGACCCGGGCCTATGCCTGTGCCCTCGACATCGACCCCGACGATACCCTCGGCGTGCGGGCGCACCTCGTCCGCTTGGGGGAAGGCGGCGGCCTGCCGGCCCTGTCGCCGGCCTATGTCCGGGCCCTGTTCGACGGCTACGCCCCGCGCTTCGAGCGCCACCTCGTGGACGGGCTGGGCTATGTCGGCCCACAACTGCTCCACGATGCCCTGCCGCCGGACCCTGAGCGGTTCGACGTGGCGCTCGATCTCGGCTGCGGCACAGGCCTGATGGGCGCGGCGATCCGTGACCGGGTCGGGCACCTCACCGGGGTGGATCTGTCGCCCGGCATGCTGGCGGTGGCGCGGACCAAGATGCAGCGCGGCCTCCCGCTCTACGACCGTCTGGCCGAGGGTGACCTGGCGGCCTTCCTGGCGGCCGAGCCGTCGGACTCCGCCGACCTCTGCCTGGCGGCGGACGTGCTGATCTACGTGGCGGATCTCGCGCCTGTGCTGAAGCAGGTCGCTCGCGTGCTTCGGCCCAGGGGCCTGGCCGCCTTCACGGTGCAGTCTCATGACGGCGACGGCGGCCTCCTGGGCGCGGACGGGCGCTACGCCCACGCCCACGCCCACGTCACCGCGGCGGCCTCCGGCGCAGGCCTGGAGGTCTTACGGCTGCACGAAGCCGATGTGCGGCGCGAAGGCGGCCGGCCGGTGCCGGGCCGGGTCGTCGTGCTGCACCGCACACGCCAATGATTCCCCCGGCATGAAACTGCTTGGCTGTTCGTCCATTGTCTGTCGGCCGCACGACAGGCGGCGATGGGATCGGGGATTGGCATGGCGGATTTCGGCGGCAGGGATGATGGGCGCGCACCGGAGCGCAAGCCCGACCTGCCAGCGGACCGGTCTTTTCCGGCGGATCCCCGGACGCGCATCTCCTTCGCCATCGCGCTGGCCATGCTGGCAGGATGCGCCGATTCCATCGGCTTCCTGGAATTCTCGCAGCTGTTCATGTCGTTCATGTCGGGCAACACGACCCGCTTCGGCGTGGCGGTGTCCAACGGCGACTGGGAGAACGTCACCCGGGTCGCCAGCACGATCAGCCTGTTCTGCTTCGGCGCCTTCCTGGGCACTCTGATCGCCGCCTGGGTCGGCCGCTGGCGGCTGGCCGTCCTGCTGACGCTCCAGGCGCTGCTGCTCGCGGGCGGCCTGCTGATGCCCTGGGGCACCTTCGCCTATCCGCTGCACGCCTACCCGATCGTGCTGGCCCTGGGCCTGCAGAACGCGACCCTCCAGGACGAGGGCGGCCGGTCGCTGGCGCTGACCTACGTGACCGGGGCGGTGGTGCGATTCGGGACGGGCTGCGCCAACCTGCTGCTCGGCACGGTGGCCCCGTCGTTCTGGATCCAGGCACCGCTCTGGGCCGGTCTCAGCACCGGCGCGGTGCTGGGTGGCCTGCTCGATCTCCGCTACGGCGAATCCGCCTTCCTGTTCCCCGCCGGCCTCGCTGCCATCCTGGCGCTGATCGCGATCGCGCTCACCATCGCCAAGCCCGGCAGCACCCTGGTCGCCGGCTCGTCGCCCGCCCCCGACGCGAGCCCGAAAGCGGAGGTGATCGACGCGATTCACTAGGTCGCTCGCCGCGGAAGCGGAGGCTCGCTCGGCGTGAGCGAGCGCGTCACATCAGGGACGTAGAGCCGGCTCGGCAGCTTATCCGAGCTGGAAGCGGGCCGGCTCAGCCCTCGGAATCCCGGTAGCTGCCGCGCCCCTGTTTGACCACGGCGCGGCTCTTCTTGGCTCCGATGCGCCGCTCCTTCGAGCCCTTCGTGGGCTTGGTCGCGCGGCGGATGGGCGGCGGCGGCTTGGCCGCCTCGGTGACGAGATCGACCAGCCGTTGCAGCACGTCCGCCCTGTTGCGCTCCTGGGTCCTGTGCCGCTGCCCGGACAGGACCAGGACGCCGTCCTTGGTCAGGCGCCGGCCGGCGAGCTTGTACAGGTTCGCTCTGACCCGCTCGTCGACCGAGGGCGAGGCCAGGACCGACCAGCGCAACTGGACCGCGGTCTCGACCTTATTGACGTTCTGTCCGCCCGCCCCGGAGGCGCGCATGAAAGACAGCTCGATCTCGTCGTCCGCGATGACGATCCGCGCGTTCACCCGCAGGGGCATAATGAGCTCCGGTCCACGCCCCGGTGCGAGGCCGGCAGTTGGCAGCCGCCTGTGTGCCAACACACCGGCGCGAGCGAGAAACCCATGATCTCTGGGATGCGCGCCGGAACCACGATCGCCATATCCCTCGTACCGGCCCCCGGGCCGCGCCGGACCGGCGAGGTCCGGCTTCAGGCAGCTTCGGCCGGGGTCCGGGCGCGCAACGCCAGTGCGTGCAGGCCACGCCCGAAAGCCTCGTCCATGAGAGCGTTGACCAGGCGGTGCCGCTCTACGCGGCTCTTGCCCTCGAACGCCGACGCGACGATGTCGAGCCGGTAATGGGTCTCGCCCCCGGGCCGCGCGCCGGAATGGCCCGCATGCAGGTGCGATTCGTCGATCACGTCGAGGTGAGCCGGCGCGAGTTCCGCGCGCAGCTTCGCCTCCATCCAGCCCCGAAGGGTGCCGTCCTCACCAGTCCCGTCCGTCATCCTGCCCTCACCTCACGTCGCCGGCATCCGTCAAGCCCGATCCCGCGCATGCGTCATCAGGCCCGGTGCTCTTGTGTCTCCGGTTTGCCCCCTCATAATCGGCCCGTCATGGATCTCAACTCGCGCCTGTTCGACAGCATCCGGATCAGGAAACCGTCCTGCGACGAGCCGAAGCCCGCGGCCGAGGCCCTGTGCGAGAGCCCGGGCTGCACCCGGCCGGGCCCGCACCGCGCTCCGAAGGGCCGGAAGGCGGAAGGCCAGTACTGGCGGTTCTGCATCGACCACGTCCGCGCCTACAACGCGAGCTATAACTACTTCGACGGCATGAACGATGCCGCCGTCCAGGCCTATCAGAAGGACGCGATCATCGGGCACCGCCCGACCTGGGCCATGGGCGTGAACCCCGCCGGCCAGGGCAAGCCGGCCGAGGAGCCGACCCGGGACTGGGCCTACGTCGATCCGCTCGGCATCCTGCGCGGCGCGGGCGTCGGCGACGGACGTCGGCGCAACAAACAGCCGGAGCCGGAGAAGCCCCGCCGCACCGCCACGGTGCGCCGCGCCCTCGACGTCATGGGTCTCGAGGAGGGGGCGGACGGGCCGGCCATCAAGGCGCAGTACAAGGCGCTGGTGAAGCGCTTCCACCCCGACGCCAACGGCGGCGACCGCTCGTTCGAGGAGCGTCTGCGCGACATCATCCGCGCCCACGACGTCTTGCGTGCCGCCGGCCTCTGCTGACGGCGGCACGAACGATGCACTCCGGAGCGCCGTGAGGCCGCACCGGAATCCCCTTCGACGGTGATCGCTCTAGGATAAGGCAAATGGCCGGGCGGACCCTATATGGGGCTCATGCCGGTCGGTGGCGCCGCAGCGCGCCGCCGTTTAAGGATTGAGTCCGCCCCGCGGCGGATGCCCGGCTCGACGTTCTTCCGCGCGGATGCTCCCTTCCTTCGGGCCGGAGCCGCCGCGCCTCACGAGGTTCCGAATGCTCTCTGACGACACGCCCGCCGCGCTGCCCGACCGCACCGTCTCCGTCCGCGAGGTCTTCGGCATCGACCTCGACCTCAAGGTCCCGGCCTATGCCGAACCCGAGGAGCACGTCCCCGATCTCGATCCGGATTACATCTTCGACCGGGAGACGACGCTGGCCATCTTGGCCGGCTTCGCGCGCAACCGCCGCGTGATGGTCACGGGCTATCACGGCACCGGCAAGTCGACCCATATCGAGCAGGTCGCGGCCCGGCTGAACTGGCCCTGCATCCGGATCAACCTCGACAGCCACGTCTCGCGCATCGACCTCGTCGGCAAGGACGCGATCGTCCTCAAGGACGGCAAGCAGGTCACCGCCTTCCAGGACGGCATCCTGCCCTGGGCGCTGCAGAACAACGTCGCCCTGGTGTTCGACGAGTACGATGCCGGCCGCCCGGACGTGATGTTCGTGATCCAGCGCGTGCTGGAGTTGTCGGGCCGGCTGACGCTGCTCGACCAGAAGCGCGTGATCCGCCCGCACCCGGCCTTCCGGCTGTTCGCCACCGCCAACACAGTCGGCCTCGGGGACACGTCGGGCCTCTATCACGGCACCCAGCAGATCAATCAGGGCCAGATGGACCGCTGGTCGATCGTGACCACCCTGAACTACCTGCCGCATGACCGCGAGGTCGACATCGTGCTCTCGAAGGCGCTGCACTACCGCAGCGACCAGGGCCGGGACATCGTCAACCGGATGGTGCGCGTGGCGGACCTGACCCGCAACGCGTTCATGAACGGCGACCTCTCCACCGTCATGAGCCCGCGCACGGTGATCACCTGGGCTGAGAACGCCGACATCTTCAAGGATGTCGGCTTCGCGTTCCGGGTGACCTTCCTGAACAAGTGCGACGAACTCGAGCGAACCCTGGTGGCCGAGTTCTACCAGCGCGCCTTCGGCAAGGAACTGCCCGAAAGCGCACTGAACGTCGCCTTAAGCTGAACCGCATGGAGGACGCCATGGCGCATCCGGCCTCGACACGCGAGGACGCTCCTGCGGCTCCGCATGCCGACGGGCGGACGCGCTATGCGGACGACCTCTACACTTGGGTCGAGGAGCAGGTGGCGCTGCTCCGCGCCGGCCGGGTGGACGCGCTCGACCTCGACAACATCGCCGAGGAGCTGAGCGACGTGGGGAGCGCGCAATACAGTCAGATGGAAAGCGCTCTGCGCGTTCTCATCATGCACATGCTCAAATGGGATCAGCAGCCGGAGAAACGCACGCCGAGCTGGATCTACGCGATCCGCGAGCAGCGGCTCCGGTACGCGAAAATTCTGCGGAAGAACCCGGGTCTGAAGCCGCATCTCAACACGATGTGGGACGAGATCTATACAATCTCACGCAACTGGGCGGCGGATGAGTGCCACCTCCCTCCGGGCGAGTTCCCTCCAGAATGTCCCTTCACCTGGGATGATCTGCTTGAGCGCCCCTTCGACCTCGATTCGATGAAGACGTAGCCCCGCATGTCCATCTCCAACCGCAAGCCCGGCGAGCGCCGCGAATCCGTGGCCGAGCCCCTGAAGCGCTCGGTGGCCGGGTGCCTGCGCGCCATCGCCCGCCGGTCGGAGGTCGAGGTCACCTACGCCACCGACCGGCCGGCGCTCACCGGTGACAAGGCTCGCCTGCCAGAGCCCCCGCGCAAGCTCTCGGCGCAGGACGTGGCAGTGCTGCGCGGCAATGCCGACGCCATGGCGTTGCGGCTCGGCTGCCACGACATCGCCGTGCACCGGCGGCTCGCCCCCGAGAACGCCGCCGCCCGCGCGGTCTACGACGCGGTCGAGCAGGCCCGCGTCGAGGCGATCGGCTCGCGGCGGATGACCGGCGTCGCCAGCAACCTCACGGCGATGCTGGAGGACCGGTACCATCGCGGCGGCAAGTACGAGACCATCACCGACAAGGCCGACGCACCCATGGAGGACGCCGTCGCCCTGATGGTGCGCGAGCGCCTGACCGGGCAGCAGCCCCCCGAGGCGGCCGCCAAGATCGTGGAGCTGTGGCGTGCGCATATCGAGGCCAAGGCCGGCCCGAACCTCGACGGGCTGATCGGGTCGATCGAGGACCAGCGTAAGTTCGCCCGCTCGGTGCGCGACCTGCTGACCTCCCTCGACATGTCGGACGAGACCCCGTTCGACGCCGAGGATGACGAGAACGACGACGAGAACGACGCCCAGGACGACGAGCAGAACCCGAGCGAGGGCGATTCCGAGGAGAAGAGCCAGGGCGAGCGCGCCGAGATCGAGACCTCGGAGGAGGCCTCCGACGAGATCGAGGAGGGCGCGCAGGAAGCGGCCGACGCGCCGTCCGGGGAATTGCCCGACGAGTCCGAGGATGGGGAAGCCGAGGAAGCCTCCGAAGCGTCGAAGCCGCCCCAGCGCCAGGGCAACGAGGCGCGCGGCCCCGAATACCGGGTGTTCAACCCCCGGTTCGACGAGATCATTCACGCCGAGGAGCTGTGCGACGCCGACGAGTTGGCGCGCCTGCGCAGCTACCTCGACAAGCAGCTCTCCCACCTGCAGGGCGTCGTCGGCCGCCTCGCCAACCGGCTGCAGCGCCGGCTCCTGGCGCAGCAGAACCGCGCCTGGGATTTCGACCTCGAGGAGGGTCAGCTCGATCCGGCGCGCCTCGTGCGCGTGGTCATCGACCCCTATCAGCCCCTCTCCTTCAAGCAGGAGAAGGACACCAATTTCCGCGACACCGTGGTCACGCTGCTCCTCGACAATTCCGGTTCGATGCGTGGCCGGCCGATCACCGTGGCGGCGACCTGCGCCGACATCCTGGCGCGGACGCTGGAGCGCTGCGGCGTCAAGGTCGAAATCCTGGGCTTCACGACCCGGGCCTGGAAGGGCGGCCAGAGCCGCGAGGCGTGGCTCGCCGCCGGCAAGCCGACGAATCCCGGCCGCCTGAACGACCTGCGCCACATCGTCTACAAGTCGGCGGACGCGCCGTGGCGCCGGGCCAGGAAGAATCTCGGGCTGATGATGCGCGAGGGTCTTCTCAAGGAGAACATCGATGGCGAGGCCCTCGACTGGGCGCACAAGCGCCTGCTCGGGCGGCCCGAGCAGCGCAAGATCCTGATGGTGATCTCGGACGGCGCACCAGTCGACGATTCGACCCTGTCGGTCAATGCCGGCAACTACCTGGAGCGGCACCTGCGCTGGATGATCGAGGAGATCGAGACCCGCTCGCCGGTGGAACTCCTGGCCATCGGGATCGGTCACGACGTGACCCGCTACTATCGCAGGGCGGTGACGATCATCGACGCCGAGGAGCTGGGCGGCGCCATGACCGAGAAGCTCGCCGAACTGTTCGAGGAGAACAGCTCCTCCGCACCTGCGGGCCGGTCCCTGCGTGCGGCCGGCGGACGGCGCTGACGAATTGCCGGGAGCCCGGCGCCGCCTTCAGGCCGCCCGCCGGGCGAGAGGCGGGAAATGCAGGCCGCCCGCGATGCGATTCCAGGCGTTGATGGTGGCGATCGCCACGGTCAGGCTCAGCGTCTCGTCCCGGCTGAACAGCGGAGACGGTTCGGCGATGGGCGCCGCCCCATCGGCCATGCGCGTGAGATGTTCGGCCCAGGCCAGGGCCGCGCGTTCGCGGGGCGAAAAGACCGGGCTGTCGCGCCAGACGGCGATCGAGTCGATGATGTGATCGGCAAGGCCGAGGCGGCGGGCTGTGTCGAGGTGGAAGCCGACGCAGAACGCGCAGCCGTTGATCTGCGAGACGCGGATCTTCACGACCTCGCTCAAGCGCTTGTCCAGGCCCGCCTCATCGACGGCCCGGCCGAGGGCGAGAAGCGCGGCGTGAGCGTTCGGCAACGTGGTCCTGAACAGGTCGTATGAAAAGCCCGCATCGTCATACGATGCCACATCGGACATGCTACGCACTCCCGCCATCCGCGATAGAATCAGAGCACGAACAACATATCAGCACTCTGATAACAGGCAAGGGATGATGCCATGGATGAGCTGCCGCGGGCGGGCGAAGGCAAGCGCGGCATCGACGGACATCTCGGTTATCTGTTGCGGCAGGCGGCTCACGCGCACAGGCAGCGCGTCGAGCAGCGGTTAAGCGGCGCCTGCCTGACGCTGCCGCAATTTTCCGTCCTGACGATCCTAGCCGCCTATCCCGGCCACAGCAGCGCGGATCTCGCGCGCCTGGCGCTCGTGACGCCGCAGACCATGAGCGTCATCGTCGCGAATCTGCTGAAGGCCGGCCTCGTGGTGCGGGAACGGCACCGGATTCATGGTCGCATCCAGACCATAAGGCTGACTGCCGCCGGTGAGGCGATGCTCGAAGCCGCCAAGCGGCACGTCTATGCGCTGGAAGCCGAGATGCTGAACGACCTCACGCCCTCGCAGCAGACGGAGATCCGGCAATGGCTGACGCGAATCGCTCAGGCGCCCGGATAGGCGATGCCGGTCCCGAGCAGGCAAGCGTAAACCGCCGCGGCATGGCCTGCCGCGGCGGTTTATGTCGTCCGATCGGTGAAACGCGTAGAGCGCCCGAGATCAGGCCGCGACGGCCGTGGTCTCGGCGAGCTTCTTGTGGATCTCGCGCTTCAGCAGGCGGGCGGTCTGCGACAGGTCGCCCTCGCCGGCCTTGACCAGGAATGCGTCGAGGCCGCCGCGGTGCTCCACCGAGCGCAGGGCATGCGCGGTGATGCGCAGGCGCACCCGCTTGCCCAGCGCGTCCGACTGAAGCGTGACATTGCACAGGTTCGGCAGGAACCGGCACTTGGTCTTGTGGTTCGAGTGGCTCACGAGGTGGCCGACCTGAACGGCCTTGCCGGTGAGTTCGCAGCGGCGCGCCATGATGACTAAAATTCCCGTCTCGTTCCGCCTGAAAAGACCCGACCGCAAGCGGCGCGATCATCGTCGCAGCGGGCGGTGCCCGATACGTATTCCAGGTCCAGCGGAGTCCTGTTGAAGGCGCGAGCCTATAGGCGACCTGGACCCGTTGCGTCAAGCTCCGCACCGCCTCGACATGTCCCGGGCGGTCGCCCAACGGTCTGTTAACCACGATGCCGGGATATAACCGGCATCTGCTCGAAGAAGGCCAGCGCCTCGCCTGCACCGAGCGTCGAGAGCCTGTCGTACGGGATCGTCCCGCGCGGCACCCTTGGCCCAAGTTCCCCTGGGATGCGATCCGGATCATGAGCGCCACGCCTGTCCGTCGGACGATCAAGCCGCTGACGATGCGCCTTCTCGGCACCGTGCTCGCCGTCGCGACGCTCGGTGCCCCGGCCGAAGCCGCTCGGCGCGCGAAGCGGAGCGCCGCAGCCGCCCCCGCCACGGTGACGGTCGATTACAGCATCAACCTCGCGGGTCTGCCGATCGGCACCGCCCGGCTCGCCGGCAGCTTCGAGCGCGACCATTACCTGATGGACGTCTCCGCGACGCTGACCGGGCTGGTCGGGGCGATCACCGGCGGCAGGGGCTCGGCCCGGGCGTCAGGTACCTTCTCGGCCGCGCCGCAGCCCGGCGCGTTCTCGATCGCCACGCACACGGCGAGTTCCGGGATCGCGGTGCGCATGGCGCTGGCGCACGGCAACGTCGTGCAGGCCGAGATCACGCCCCCCCTCGTCGACATGCAGGACCGGGTGCCGGTCACGGCCGACCACAAGCGCGGCATCATGGATCCGGTGAGCGCCCTGCTGATGCCAGCCCAGGGCCGGGGCGAATTGCTCGATCCGGCCAATTGCAACCGCACCCTGCCGGTGTTCGACGGCGCGACCCGCTTCAACGTGGTGCTGAGCTACGCCGAGACCCGCGCGGTGCAGAAACCCGGTTATGCCGGCCCGGTTCTGGTCTGCACGGCCCGCTACCAAGCGGTGGCCGGCCACAGGCCGGATCGGCCGGGTGTGAAGTTCATGGAGGACAACCGCGAGATGTCGGTCTGGCTCGCCCCGGTCGAAGGGACGCGGGCACTGGTCCCGCTGCGAATCTCGGTGCTCACCACCATCGGTACCAACATCATCGAGGCGACGCGCTGGACCCAGGGCGCCGCCACCGGGACGGCCGGGGCGAGCGTCGCGCAGGCGAGCTTGCCCGCGCAATAGCGCCAGGCTCAGCGCTTCGCCTTTGACCGGCGGCCTCTTTCCGGGCACCCCGTGCGCCCGCGGCGGAGAGGATGGAGAACCATGGCGAAAGGCTACATCATCGTCCGGATGACGGTGACCGATCCGGAGACCTACGCGGCCTATGCCGAGATGGCCTCTACGGCGATGCGGCTTCACGGCGCCAGGCCCCTGGTGCGGGGCGGGCGCAGCGAGGCGCTGGAGGGCGAGGCCCGGCCCCGCAACGTCGTGCTGGAATTCGATTCCTACGACGCCGCACGGGCCTATTATCGCTCGCCGGAATACCAGGCGGCCAAAGCGAAGCGCCTGCCCGCCGGCATCGGCGAGGTCGTGCTGGTCGAGGGCGCCGACTGAAACAGTCCGCTCACGCGGCGAGCGGCGCCCGGCCGTAATGCATCGCGTAGGCGTTCTCCACCGCCGGGATGATCTCGACGATCGTGAACAACCGGTCCCAGAACGGCGTCTCGCGCAAGGCTTCGACGACGCTTTCGTAGGCGTGATGCTCGCTGGCCTCCCAGACCCAGAGATCCGTGACCCGGGCCGTGTAGAATTCGGCGTCGTAGAAGCGCATCGTCACGGAACCCGCGTGGCGGCGCAGGATCGGCTCGAACACCTCACGCAACCGGGCGAACCGATCGTCGATCGACATCGCCAGCCACTCGGGCGAGGTCTTCACCAGCATGAAGACGGTGAGCTTGGGGTTGAAGGTCTGGTGGGACATGCGCTCTTTCATTCCGCGAATCGGTTGGGACGCGGCGATGATGCCCGCGGGCGGCCCTGCGGCGAACTCGCGTTCATGACCGCCCGAACGGCACGGGGGCCGCTGCTCAAGCCCCGGAAAAACCCGGAACAATCGCGGTCTGCCGAGACGGTGCGGATGATCCTCGAAGGCGCGGCTCGCGTTCTGGAGGAGCGCGGGCTGGCCGGCTACACGACCAATGCCGTGGCCGAGCGGGCCGGCGTCTCGGTCGGCTCGGTCTACCAGTACTTCCCCGGCAAGGACGCGCTGACCGCGGCCCTGGTCGCGCGGGAGACCGGCCTGCTGATCGCGGCGGTGCACGCCGCGGCCGAGGCGGCGACGCCGGAACTCGGACTGCGGCGCATCGTGCAGGCGGCCGTCGCCCATCAGATGTCCCGGCCACGTCTCGCGTTGCTGCTTGACCGCGAAGAGAACCGGCTCCAGCCGGCCGACAGCCTTGACGCGGTCCACCGGGCGATCTCGGACGCGTTCCTGACCCTGCTGGCACGCCTCGAACCCGGACCGCCCGTCGCGATCGAGATTGCCGCGGGCGACCTGTTCGCGGTTGTGCGGGGCATGGTGGATGCCGCCGGGGAGCGGGGCGAGCAGGCCGGCGATGCGCTCGAACATCGGGTCCTGCGCGCGGTGTTCGGTTATCTGGGGTTGCCCACGGGGCTGCCGTGATCCGCGGGTCGGGTAGCGCGGCCTACGACCGGGTCGCGCAGTATTTGAGATCGCGCGCGATCGAGCGCCAACGGATGGCATCGCGGTGGACGGACCGGTAGACCCCGGATCGGATGTTACCGACGACGGCCAACAAACCCCGGCGCCTGTCGCGCGAGACGTAAACCTGCTTCCTCTGTTGCAGTTGGTGCAAGGCTCTCTGAAAAAAGTGAATCGCTTTTTCGCGATCGAACAGAGGAAATGCCGCCCGCGTCTCATCCGGAAGATCGCGGATCACAGCGATCATGTCGGCCGTAGCGGTTATGTAATCATCAAGTTCCTTAATGGGATCATGCGCCTTCCCTTTGTGGCTGCGGCGCCCATCCCCAAACAGGTTCGTCGCATGCTGCCGGTACGTGACCAGCGGCAGACTCAGTTCGGCAGTCTCGCCAACCACTTGGCCGAGAAAAACGATCCATCGATCGTGGGCGATCTTCTCTTTCGGCACGATGAAGTCTCGGAACCGTGCCTCGATATCCGCGAGATACAGCAGTTCTCGCCGAAAAACAATTGAAAACCCAAAGAACGTCAGCCAGGGATCGTAACTGAGCGGCGGCTTAACACCAGTGCTTCGGATACCCTGTGTAAATTTTACTAGCTTACCAGTGGACTGATCGAGGCTCGCAGCGGCATGCACGATCATGGAGATATTAGGATTTTTAAAGTACTTGGCTATACGTTCAAGTTTTTCGGGATCCCAGATGTCGTCCTGATCACAGAACGCCACGAAGTTTCCCTTCGCCGATAAAGCGGCTTTCAAAAAGTTGTCGCGAAATCCTAGATTCGTTTCGTTTACGTTAATTCTGATAGGTACTTTGGAATTTTTCGCAATTGATCTAACTAAAACTAATGTTTCATCCGTCGATCCGTCATCGGAAACGATGATCTCGATCGGCTTAAAATTTTGGTTGATGACGCTCGCTAGCTGCTCCTCGATGAATACTGAGCCATTATACGTAGCGATAACCACCGAAACAGTTTTACTTGCAGCATCCATGCCCACCGGCCTTGACATCCCACATTTTTGAGTTGAAAACTTAATTCAACATCGAACGGGGCACAAAGTTTTTACCAGCCCCCTTAAAGTCTGTCGTTATTATAGCATGGCTGGATAAAGTTGGGAATACCGGCCCTATCGGACCCACGCAGGCATTGCGCAGCCCTCGACGGCATTCGAGGGATTGCAGCTCTCTCAGTATTGTTATTCCATTTGGGTCGTTGGCTAGACGCGCCAAACATGGCGGTCAACGGGGGCCTGTCGGTCGATACCTTCTTCACTCTCAGCGGCTATGTTCTGGCCCGTGCCTATGCCCTCCGCCTACGAAATATGTCCGTGGCTGAATTCATGGCCATTCGGCTGATCAGACTGATACCGATCATCGTTCTGTCCATTCTGATCAGCGCTCCTTACGTCATCGCGAGAAACTATCTGCTCAGCACAGAGACCCAAATAGCCGCGATAGTCCTGGCAATCCTGCTTGGAATGATGAACATTCCTTTTTTCAATGCCCCGCCCCAGATTGGCGGCCCTCAAATATTCCCCCTGAATGGACCGCAATTCTCGCTCTTCTTCGAAATAGTGGCGAATTATGTCTGGTGGCTGCTGCGGCATGTCGATCAGACGTATCTCTCGCTGGGTCTGTACGTCCTGTGCAGTGCGGCAGTCATCCTGGTCGGCATCGGCGGCGACACGACCGACAATTTTCTCCTCGGGTTTGCTCATGTTGGGTCCTCGTTTTTTGTCGGCGTCCTAATCCACCAGTTCAGCGGCGCCTTCGTTTCGAGCCGGGCCAACACGTATATATTCGTCGCGTTATGCGTTCTGATGATTGCGATCCTTTTTTCATCGTTCGAACTTACCCTCCGCGAACGGCTCGTCTGGAAACTCGCCCTGGCCCCGATGCTGGTGTTCAGCGGATCAGCCATTCCGATGAAGGGCCTACCGATGAGGATTTCGCTCATGCTCGGCGAGCTATCATATCCGGTTTATGCCTTACACTATCCAATATTCTGCTGGATCAACGGAATTTATCAAAAAACAACCGGCAGCAAAAGCATCGCTTTGGAATGCGTGACCCTTGTCGCCGTGACGATAGCAGCGAGCTATGTCTTCCTGCGCTATTATGACCAGCCTGCAAGGCGCTATCTTTTAGATATCTTCGCATCTCTGAAGGCGTCGCGCTCAAGCCGAGCCGAATACAGCCGTTGAGGGTTTCGAGGCGTTTCGATCAGAACTGACGTCCTGACATGCGGTGCGCTGCACGCCGCGAAGATCCACGGAAGATTCTGATATGACACTAAGGTCTCGGCGCCGGGAATCGGTCTCAACTGCCATTAAATCTTTCATATTTTCGGCGATGATCCGCGCATGGACCGATACCGCCTTCGCACCACCCTGACCGTCGCGGCCCTCGCCTTCGCCGCGCCGTCAGCGGCCCAGCCGCTGACCGCAGGATCAGGCAATCCCGGCTGCGGCGGCGATGCCTTCTCGTCAGCGCAGGTGATCGAGCACCGGCCGCCGCGGCATGGCCCGTTGGTCTCGGTCCCCGACACCCTCTGCGCGGACGTCGCGCCCCAGCCCGGATCGCCGGCCATGCAGATCGTGGTCGATCCGCTGATTATGCCGCAGGTTGGCAGCGACCCGGGTGATATCCCATATGGGGGAGGACCGAGGCGGCCCTATCGTCCCTGACGCGACCGGCCGTACGAGACCTCCCGCCCGCGCCATGACGGCGCCGCGCCGGCCTTCCCGTCCGAAGGAACCGCCGACCATCGACGCGCCGCTCCGCCCCCTCCCCCGCCGGTCCCTGCCGCGCGACGCCCGCGCCCGCGGCGTGACGGCGGTCCTCGGACCGACCAACACCGGCAAGACGCATCTTGCGATCGAGCGGATGCTGGCGCACCCGACCGGCATGATCGGGCTGCCCCTGCGGCTGCTCGCCCGGGAGGTGTACCTGCGCGTGGTCGCCAAGGTCGGCCCCGAGAAGGTCGCACTGGTCACCGGGGAAGAAAAAATAAAGCCGGACCGGCCGCGCTACTGGATCTGCACCATCGAGGCGATGCCGCGCGACCTCGACGTGGCCTACGTCGCCATCGACGAGATCCAGCTCGCCGCCGACATGGATCGCGGCCACGTCTTCACCGATCGCCTGCTTTACGTGCGCGGCCGGGAGGAGACCCTGCTGATCGGCTCCTCGACCATGCTGCCGCTGGTCCAGGCGCTGATTCCGAACGTCCACACCACGACCCGGCCGCGGCTGTCGAAGCTGAGCTTCGCGGGGGAGAAGCGGCTGTCGCGCCTGCCCCGGCGCACCGCAATCGTCGCCTTCTCGGCCGAGGAGGTCTATGCCATCGCGGAGCTGATCCGACGCCAGCGTGGGGGCGCCGCGGTGGTCCTCGGGGCGTTGTCGCCCAGGACCCGCAACGCCCAGGTCGAGATGTACCAGGCCGGGGACGTCGACTACCTCGTCGCCACCGACGCGGTCGGGATGGGGCTCAACCTCGATGTCGATCACGTCGCCTTCGCGGCGAACTGGAAATACGACGGCACCCGGTTCCGCAAGCTGACGCCCGCGGAGATGGGACAGATCGCCGGCCGCGCAGGACGCCACCTCTCGGACGGGACCTTCGGCTCCACGGGGCGCTGCCCGCCCTTCGAGCCCGAGATGGTCGAGCGGCTGGAGAATCACGACTTCGACCCGCTGCGCATCCTGCAATGGCGTAACCCGGACCTCAGCTTCGGCACCCTGGAGGCGCTGCAGGCGAGCCTCGACGAGCATCCGCGCGAGTCAGGTCTGACCCGGGCGCCGATGGGCCAGGACCAGCAGGCCCTCGAGATCCTGATGCGCGAGGACGATATCCGCGACATGGCGCGCAGCGCTTCCACCGTGCGGCGGCTCTGGGACGTCTGCGGCGTGCCGGATTATCGCAAGGTCCACCCGCAGGTGCATGCGGACCTCGTAGCCCAGCTCTACCGTTTCCTCATGAAGGGCATGGCCGGCCGCATCCCGGACACGTGGTTCGCCGAGCAGATGGCGATGATCGACCGCACCGACGGCGACATCGATACGCTGTCCCGGCGGATCGCCCAGGGACGCACTTGGACCTTCGTGGCCAACCGCCCCGATTGGCTGCGCGACCCTGAACATTGGCAGGGCGAGACACGTCGGGTAGAGGACAGGCTGTCAGACGCCCTGCACGAACGCCTCGCGAGCCGCTTCGTCGACCGGCGCACAAGCGTCCTGATGCGGCGCCTGAGAGAGAACACGATGCTCGAAGCCCAAATTTCCGCCGACGGTGACGTCACCGTCGAGGGTCAGCATGTCGGTCACCTGCATGGATTCCTATTCGTTCCTGATGCGAGCGCAGAGGGGCACGAGGCCAAAACTCTGAGGAGCGCCGCCGAGAAGGCGCTTTCCGGGGAGATCGAGGCCCGGGCCGACCGCTTCGCGGCGACGGCCGATTCCACCCTCGTGCTGGCGCATGACGGGATGATTCGCTGGACCGGCGCCCCGGTGGCGAAGCTGACCCCCGGCGAGAAGCTGTTCGCGCCGCAGATTCGGCTGCTCGCCGACGACAGCCTGACCGGCGCGCATCGCGAGAAGGTCGAAGCGCGCCTCGATGCCTGGCTGAAGGCCATGATTGTGCGGCTCCTCGGCCCGCTGATGGAGCTCGAGACCGCGGGCGACCTCGTCGGCCTCGCCAAGGGCATCGGCTACCAGGTCGTCGAGGCTCTGGGCGTGCTGGAACGCTCCAAGGTCGCCCAGGAGATGCGCAGCCTCGACCAGGAGGGGCGCGGGGCGCTCCGCCGGCACGGCGTGCGATTCGGGGCCTACCACATCTTCCTGCCGGCCCTGCTGAAGCCGGCGCCGCGGACGCTGGCCGCCCAGCTCTGGGCCCTGCGCAACGGCGGCCTCGACCAGCGCGGCCTGGACGAGATCGCGCATCTGGCCGGCTCGGGCCGGACCTCGATCAAGGTCGATCGGGAGATCGCCAAGGGCCTCTACCGGGCAGCCGGCTTCCGGGTCAGTGGTGAGCGGGCGGTGCGGGTCGACATCCTGGAGCGGTTGGCCGACCTGATTCGCCCGGCGATCGCCTACCGCCCCGGCACCACGCCGGGCGCCCCGCCGGAGGGTACGGCCGACGGCGATGCGTTCGTGGCCACGGTCGGCATGACCTCGCTGGTCGGCTGTTCGGGCGAGGATTTCGCCTCGATCCTGAAGTCTCTGGGCTACTCGCTGGAGGCCCGCCCCGGTCCCGCCATCACGGTGCCGCTGGTGCCGGCGGCCGCGACCGCGCCGGTCGTCGTGACCCCGCCATCCGAAACTGCCCCGGCAAGCGAGACCGGCGAGACCGATCCCGGCTCGCCGAGCGAGCTGACCGGAGACGAGGCCGACGCTGCCGCGCAGGCCGCGCAGGCCGCGACCGCGGAGGCCTCCGGTGACGGTGCTTCGCTCTCCGAGAATGCGGAGTCCGACGCCGGTCCCGAGACCGGCCCGGACGCAGAAGCTGCATCCGCTCCCGAAGCCCTGGTGGAGGCTGAGCCTGTCGAGGCTGCTGCCGACGCCTTGCCGGAAGCGGTGGGCGCACAGCAATCGGAGCTGGAAGAGACTCCAGCCGAAGCCGCGCAGGTCGCCGAAGCACCCGAATCCGAGACCCGCCCCACCACCGAGACGCCGGTCGTGGCGGAAGCGAACGAGACGGTATCGGAGACCGCCGAGGATGAGTCCGCGGCTGCGGAGGACGAAACCCCAGCGGAGCCGGTGCTGATCGAGGTCTGGCGCCTGCAGCGCCATCAGCGTCCGGCCAATCCTCGGCCGCAGAACCGCCCGCGGGGCGCGGGCCGCGGTCGCGATGGCGCTCAGCCGGGTCAGCCGGGCCAGCATCAGGGCCCGGGTCGCCCGGAGGGCGGGCGTCCCGAACACCGGCGAGCCGAAGGCGGCGATCGCCCCGGCAACGAGGGTGGCCCCCGCACCGGGCGTGACCGCGGCCCCCGCCGTGATCGCTTCGAGGGCGGCCGGCCCGAGCGCCGGGACGATCAGCGCAGCGCCGAGCAGCGCCAGTCGGGGCCGCGGCCCGACCAGCGTCCGCCGCGGCGCGAACGGGCGCCGGATCCGGATTCGCCCTTCGCCAAGCTGGCGGCGCTCAAGGCGCAGCTCGAAGCCGGCGACGGCGGGAAGCGCTGACGCCCGCGGATGCGGGAGGGTCGGCAGCGGCTCGACAAGTGGCTTTGGTTCGCGCGGTTCGCGCGGACCCGTTCCCTGGCCGCGCGCCTGTCCGAAGACGGCTTCGTGCGGGTGAACGGAACGCGAGCCGAGAACCCGGCCAAGGGCATCGTGATCGGCGATGTGGTGACGGTGGCCGCTCCTCACGCGACCCTGGCCGTGCGCGTACTCGGCCTCGGAGAGCGGCGGGGACCTGCCCCGGAGGCACGGCTCCTTTACGAGGACTTGGCCGGCGTACAGTCGACGATTGAGCTACCCGAGTGATGAACCGGCGCCACAGAGGCGCGTCGCCAATCGGGTCGCAGTCCCCTGGGACACCCGTGCGCTTGTCAGCCCGGGAGGCAGGGTCTAGAGCCCTTGGCTTCCGAAAGACTTGGTTCGACGCGAGGTTTTGCGGCGCACCATCGAAGCGCCACCTGGGCGTGTGGGCCTTCCAGGTTCCGCCCAGGCCGAACAGAATTTTTAGGACGAAGACAGCCGATGACCTACGTCGTCACTGACAATTGCATCAAGTGCAAGTACATGGACTGCGTCGAGGTGTGTCCGGTGGACTGCTTCTACGAGGGCGAGAACATGCTCGTCATCCATCCGGACGAGTGCATCGATTGCGGCGTCTGCGAGCCCGAGTGCCCGGCTGAAGCGATCAAGCCCGATACCGAGTCGAACCTCGAGACGTGGCTGAAGCTGAACGCCGACTACGCCAAGAGCTGGCCGAACATCACCCAGAAAAAGGACGCGCCATCCGACGCCAAGGAGTGGGACGGCGTCTCCGGTAAGCTCGAGGCGCATTTCTCCAGCAACCCCGGCTCGGGCGACTAGAGCCTGATGCCGCTGCGCAGGTCGGCCTGGACCAGGGTGGTTCAGAACGCGGGCCCGCGGCGGGCAAAAATGGGGTAACGGATCGCCTCACGATGTTGCGATCGATCCTTGGCTTGTTCCGCGCCTGTGGATCAGGGCCGAAACCGCATTGGACCTGCGTCAAGCGAAGCCCTGAGCCGCGAGCAGGTCATTCCTCTCCGGCTTGGCCGGTGTAAAACTCTTTCGAGGCTGCGCCTGGATCGCGCGCTTCTTCAGGGATGCTTTGATCTGTGCGCCGGATTGTGATACACAATCCGCCTGCCGTCGCTTGCGCCAGACGTGCTCCCTCAGACCGAAAAGCCTTTCGCTTTCGTGAATTAGAGGCGTGGCACGCGAACGACCGCCGAGGGTGACTTCGGCGGATGTTCCGGTGTTTGCACGGCCGCGCCGGGGAACGCCCGGATCTGTGCCTGGTGGGCACGGGTCCCGGGAACGGCGAGGCAAACCGGGTATCCCGCCCGGAAGAACACGGTTTTGCGCGGCGCGGAGCGTCGCGCGCCAGTGGAGGCCCTTCTCGCATGACCACAGCCAAGAAGACGACGACCGTTGGCCGGCAAGGCTTCAAGACCGGTGAGGCCGTCGTATATCCGGCCCACGGCGTCGGTCGCATCACCGCGATCGAAGAGCAAGAGATCGCGGGCTACAAACTTGAGCTGTTCGTCGTCTCGTTCGAGAAGGACAAGATGGTCCTGCGCGTCCCGACCGCGAAGGCCAACTCCGTCGGCATGCGCAAGCTCGCCGAACCAGACCTGGTAAAGAAGGCCCTGGACGTGCTGACCGGCCGGGCCCGGATCAAGCGCACCATGTGGTCGCGCCGGGCGCAGGAATACGAGGCCAAGATCAACTCCGGCGACCTGCTGGCTGTCACCGAGGTGGTGCGCGACCTGTTCCGCTCCGAGGCGCAGCCCGAGCAGTCCTACTCGGAGCGCCAGCTCTACGAGGCGGCCCTCGACCGGATCGTGCGCGAGATCTCCTCGGTCAACCGCATCACCGAGACCGAGGCGCTGAAGCTGATCGAACAGAGCCTGGCCAAGTCTCCGCGCCGCGCCAAGAGCGAGGCCGAGCCTGAGGCAGAAGCCGAAAGTGAGGGCGACGATATCCAGGAAGTCGCGGCCTGAAGCGCCCCTGTTTTTTTGAAGGGAAAAAGCCCGGCCCCTGGGGGTCGGGCTTTTTCGTGCCGGCACACCGGATCGGTAGCCGCTCTCGCTTTTCCGCACCCGTTCAACATACCGGGGGCTGGACGACGCGACGTTAGAACCCATGTCTCGTACGGAAACACGAAAACGTGGCCCTTCGCCTGTCGCACTGCGATGGCGTACGGCGGAACTTTCGTGATTGGCCTTCCGTTGTCGGTTGCCTGGCGCCACCGTTCGGTGACGCCCTGCGGGTTGGACGCTCCGTTCGGCGCCGCAACAGCACTCGGCAACAAGAGGCAGGCGGGATGGCTGATATCGCTGGAATTCGACGGCAGTTCATTCGGACTGCCATGGAGGCGCCCTTCCTGGCCCGGGAAGAAGAACGCGGCCTCGCCGTCCGCTGGAAGGACAACCGCGACGAGCGGGCTCTGCACCGCCTGATTTCAGCCCATATGCGCCTCGTCATCGCCCTGGCGGGGCGTTTTCGTCACTACGGGCTGCCGATGGCAGACCTGGTGCAGGAGGGTCACGTCGGCCTCATGGAGGCCGCAGCGCGGTTCGAGCCGGAGAGGGATGTCCGGTTCTCGACCTACGCGACGTGGTGGATCCGCGCGTCGATCCAGGACTACATCCTGCGCAACTGGTCTATCGTGCGCGGAGGCACATCCTCGGCTCAGAAGGCCCTGTTCTTCAACCTGCGCCGGTTGCGCGCCCGGTTGATGCAATCCACCGAAGAGCATGTCGGCGACGAGATCCACCGCCGCATCGCCACCGCCATTGGCGTCTCGCGTGACGATGTCGCGCTGATGGATGCGCGTCTCTCGGGCCCCGACATGTCCCTCAACGCCCCCGTGGGCGAGGACAACGACGCTTCCTCCGAACGCATGGACTTTCTCGTCGACGGGGCCGCGCTGCCGGACGAGACCGTGAGTGCCACGGTCGACGGCGAGAGGCGCCTCAGCTGGCTGCAGCAGGCGCTGACGGTGCTGTCCGAGCGGGAGCTACGCATCCTGCGCGAGCGCCGCCTCGCCGAGGATCAGGCGACCCTCGAGGCTCTGGGCCAGCGCCTCGGCATCTCGAAGGAGCGGGTCCGCCAGATCGAGAACCGCGCCCTGGAGAAGCTCCGCCGCGCCCTGGCCGACCGCTTTCCGGCCGCCACCGGCAGTCCACATATCGGCTGATCCTCCTGGCAAGAGGAGGCGGTCTTTCGAACGAGCCCGGCTCCTGGGCCGGGCTTTTGCGTTTCCAGCAGGGGGCTCGTTCTGGGCCCTGCTTGGAGAAAGGTTCTACGCTCCCTGCACCGCCGCGCTGCGCCGCTCCCGTCGACGCCGGCGCCGACCGGGCTCGGGGGTAGTATCGAGCCAGATCACCAACGCAAGGGCGGCAAGCGCAGGTACGCCGAGGGCAAGGAACGCGCCGGTCCAGCCGAACAATCCGTAAGATAGGCCGCCATACCACCCCGACAGGGCGCCGCCGACACCCTGCACGGCGTTGACACTGCCGAGCGCTGTTTGGGTGCGCCCGGACCCCCAGGTCAGGTCCGCCACGATCACCGGCACCGCCACGCCGACAATGCCGGAGGCGACGCCGTCCAGGACTTCCGCCGTAATGAGCCAGACCGGGTCGTCAATCAGACCCGACAGGACGGCCCGTACCGGCAGCACCGCGAACGCCACCATCAGGAGTTGGCGCCGCCCACGCCGATCCGCCAGGGAGCCGGCGAACAGCGCCACCGGCACCATCACGAGCTGTGCCACCATCACGTAGCGGGCGGTCCATGTCGTCGCGTCGGCGGCGGTGGCCACCAGTTTCTGTCCGAGCAGGGACAGCATGCCGCCGTTGCCGAGGTTGAACAGCGTCAGCGCTACGGTGAGCACCAGCAGGCGCCGGTTGCCGAGGACCTGACGAATGCCGCTACGCTGCGGCTCGTCGTCCGCGTCCTCTTTCCAACCGACCGCGCGCCGCCGGTTCCAGGCACCGGCCGGGGTTGTGAGCGTCGCGACGATGGCGGCGACCGCCATGCCGCCCAGCACCCAGAAGGCGATCGCCGGTCCGAACGTCCCCGTGCCGAGGCTGATGCCGCCGGCGGCGATCAGGATGCCGACATGGTTGAACGCCTGGTTGCGACCCTGTTGTTTGGGGAACCCGTCCTTCCCGACGATCCCGAGGGTCAGCGCGGCGATCGCCGGCAGCAACAGGGTGCCTCCCGCAGCGGCGAGCAGTTGCGCCACCAGGACCGCCGGGAAGCTGCGCGCTGGGAGAAGCAGGAGCGTGCCCGCCAGGATCGCCGCGCAAGCGAGCGCCACCAGGAGGCGAGGACGTGGAAAGCGGTCGACCAGGGCCCCGAACGGGCCGCTCAGGAACAGCGTCGCGATGCCCACGAGGGTGATGACAAAGCCCACCCGCGCCGGGCTCCAGGACGCGGCCTGCGCTAGCCACGTCCCCAGGAAGGGGCCGAGGCCACCCTGGATGTCCCCGGTGAACAGGTTGATCAGGGCGAGGTGTGCGGTGGGGCTCATGCGATCCAGGTCTGGCGACGGGCCCCGGACCTGAACGCCGTCCTTCGTACGGTCAAGCCCGGCGACGGGCGTCCGCGCCCTGCGGCCTCACGGACCCGGCGGGCCGTACTGCATCTGCCCGTCGCCGAACGACCAGTTCTCGGGCGCGACCTCGACCAGGTTCACGAACACGTCGGCTGGCTTCAGCCCCGGCTCGCGCCCGAGGTTGCGGGCGATGGCTGTGTAGAGCGACCGCTTCTGTGCGGTCGTCCGTGTGGCGTTGCAGGTGATCTGGATGATCACCAGCCCGTCGCCGCGGTGGATGTCGAGATAGTCCGGCCCGTAGTGGAAGTTCGCCGCCTCGTGCTCGTGGACGACGGCAAACAGGTCGCCCTCCGGCACCGTGAAGGTCTCGCGCAGGGCGGCGTAGATCCCCTCCACGAGGGCGGTGCGGAAAGCCGGGGCTGTGCCGGTGCGCAGGGAGATGCGGATCAGGGGCATCGAAGTCTTGCGGGGATAGGGGTCAGACGCTGCGCAGGGTGTCGAGACCGGGGGCGGCGAGATGCGCGACCTCGGCGCCGGATCGAGCGTCGATAGGGTCGGCAAGCAGGGTGAACCGGGTCAGATGCCACGCGGCGGGGTCGAGCCCGACCAGGGTGGCCAGGACACCCGGTTGCGCGGCCAGGTCCCGGCCCTGGGCCCGCTCGATTCCCCGCAGGCGGAGCAGGTCCTCGTCAGGGCCGACCGGCCGCGTCTCCTCGGACAGGGCGACGGCCGTCGCGGCGCCGCCGAGGCTCACGTCGAACGGAAGCCACGTCTCCACTTGCGGGCGGCCGAAACTTTCGATCACGGCCTGGAACGCTGGGCCGGCGAGGAAGTCGGCGGCGGCGCCGGCCGTGCGCCACAGGTAAAACGAGCTGTAGGCGTTCGCGGGTGCACCGCGCGCCCGCTCCTCAATGGCGACGGCCTTGAAGACGAGGCCGGGTATGGCGGCCCAGCCGGGGGCCCGTTCGGCGATCCGGGTACGAATGCGATCCATCGGATAATCGGCCGGCAAGCGGTGTCGGTAGCGCGCAACGAGCATCGTTCCCTCCTGGGTTCCGATGCCAAAGTTGCCGAGTCGCATCATTTGATCCAGATATCGTTGATCATATCTATCATAACGGATGCTTGTGATGCTGGCCCGCCCCCTCGACCTCGACGGCGTCCTGGCCTTCGTGCGGGTGGTCGATCTCGGCAGCTTCACCCGGGCGGCCGAAGCGCTCGAGACCTCGCAGGCAGCGATCAGCCTGCGCCTCAAGCGCCTGGAGGATCGGCTCGGACAGCGGCTGCTCGACCGGACGCCCCGGCATGTGGCCACCACTCGAAAGGGAGAACTGTTTCTAGCAGCAGCCCGTCGGCTGCTGGAGGCGCACGAGAGCGCTCTGGCCGAGATGGACGGCGTTATCCCGGCCCGGCTGTGCCTGGGAATCAGCGACCACGTTGCTGGGCCTGACCTGCCCGCGCTGCTCCGGCGCCTCGGCCTCGCGAAAGACGGCCTGACCCTGGAGGTGCGGATCGTCCCGTCGCGGGAACTCGCGGCCGCCTTCGAGTCCGCAGGCGAGGGCGGCTACGACGCCGTACTGTTGCGGACAGAGGAGATGCCTGGGCGAGACGGGACCGTCCTGGCACAGGAACGCCTGGGCTGGTTCGCCGCTCCGGACTTCCCGATCCCGCCGGCGGGCGAGCCGCTCCGGCTGGCCGGCCTAGCGGGGCCTTGCAACGTCCGGGCGGCGGCGGCCCGCACCCTCGACGCGGCCGGCCTGCCCTGGACCGAGGTGTTCGTCGGGGGCGGCGTGCTGGCTGTCGGGGCCGCCGTCATGGCGGGCCTGGCGATCGCCGCTCTGGCGCCGAGCACCGCCCCGCCGGGTGCCGTCGAGATCGGAGCGCGCCTCGGTCTGCCCAACTTGCCGCTCACCTGGATCGTGCTGCGGTCCAGGCGGCTGACCGGGCGCCCCGCGGAGGCGCTGCGCACGCTGGCTGCGGCCTATCGCGGTCCCGGCGGCCGCTGACCGCCGGGACGGTTCTGAGCGTCAGGACGCGAGCGGACCGCTGGCGCCCTGGGCTTCCATCGCCTTCTGGCGGTAGAGCGCGACGAAATCGATCGGGTCGATGTACAGGGGCGGGAAGCCACCGTTGCGCACAGCCTCGGCGACGATCTGACGGGCGAACGGGAACAGCAGGCGCGGGCACTCGATCATCACCGCGGGATGAAGCTGGTCGGCCGGGATGTTGACCATGCGGAATACGCCCGCGTACTTCACGTCGAAGGCAAACAGCACTTCGGCCTGAATCTTGGCGTCGCCCTCAAGCGTCAGCTCGACCTCGAAATCGGTATCGGAAAGCTGCTGCGCGCTGACATTCACCTGAATGTTGATCTGCGGGCCCTGGCCTTCCTTGGGCTGGAGCGAACGCGGCGCGTTCGGGTTCTCGAAGGACAGGTCCTTCGTGTACTGCGCCAGCGCATTGATGGTCGGCGCGTCGCCCTGCGGCATGCCGCCGCCGTTGCCGTTGGCTGCCGGAGAGTCGGCCATGCGGATCATCCTTCTCGAACGGCCGGCAGGGCCGGCCCGGGTTGTCGCGGCGCGAGCCGCTGAACGGCACCGCGAAGCGGCCCGGAAGGCAGCGCCGCTAACACGCGCGCCAGGGACGGACAAGCAGCAGGCTGGCGTAGCGCTGGCGGGCGCGGTGTCGGAGACCCATATCGGTTGACGCATGGGGATCGCGGCGTTCCGCACCGGTATAACCGGCTCGCTCCTTGCGCCTTGGTCAGTTATGAGTCGCCTAGACCCGCGAGCGCTTTGCCGGCGCCGCACCGCGCACGACCTCGGCACGGGGCACGAGGTCCCGCCGCGGCCACCATCGGATCGGTGATGCAGGACAGTTTCGACATTACGACGATCATCTTCCTCGCACTCGCAGTCTTCGTGATCTGGCGGCTGCGCTCGGTGCTCGGCCAGAAAACCGGTGCTGAGCGCTCGCCGTTCAAGCCGGTGGATCGAAGCCGTACCGAGCCGCAGGCCCGATCCGAGGGCGACAACGTCGTTCGGTTGCCCGGTGCCGACCGGGTGCAGGCTGCGCCGGCCGCAGCGTCTGCGGCGGTACGCGACTGGCGCGGCATCGCGGAGCCCGGCTCCGAGATCGCCCGCGGGCTCGAGGCGGCTGTCCAGGCAGAGCCGAGTTTCGACCCTCGCGCGTTCATCGAGGGGGCCAAGTCGGCCTACGAGACCATCATGATCGCTTTTGCGAAGGGCGACCGGAAAACCCTGCGCGGGCTGCTCTCCAAGGAGGTCGGCGAGGCTTTCGAGCGGGCCATCGCCGAGCGTGAGCGCAACCGGCAGACCCTGGAAACCACCTTCGTGTCGATCGACAAGGCCGAGATCGTCGCCATCGAGGTGCGTAACCGTGTCGCGCAGATCACCGTGCGCTTCCTGTCGAACCTGATCACCGCCACCCGCAACGCCGAGGGCAAGGTCGTCGACGGCAGCGCCGAGACCGTCGTCGAGGTGCCCGACGTCTGGACCTTCGCGCGCACCCTCGGCTCGCGGGACCCGAACTGGCAGCTTGTGGCCACCGAGGCCGGCGCCTGATTTCGTGACCCCGTTGCCGTGCCAAACCTGCGTGCCTGGTCCGGAGGTATCCCGACCGCCCTCATCCCCGCCCTCGTCGCGACGTTCCTAGCCGGCTCGGCCGCGGCTGCCCCCGCCGAGGTCGGCGGAGCGGTCCTGACTCCCGTGCCGTTCGCGGCTCTAGCGGGCTTTCCCGGGCCCAATCCGGCCGCTTCGCTCGACGCGTTCCGGCGGGTCTGCACCGCGTCCCCGCCATCCACGCCGCAGCCGGCGGGCATCGCAGGCGATCCGGCGGACCTGTCGGCGGCTTGCGCGGCTGCGGCGGAGGTCGCGCACGAGGCGGCGGCCACGTTCTTCCAGGATCGGTTCGAGGCCTACCGGGTGGTGCGTCCAGGGGCGGATCGCCCGGGCTTCCTGACGGGCTATTTCGAGCCGGAGCTGGAGGGCTCGCTCACGCAGGCACCGGACTTCCCGACGCCCGTGCTCGCCCGGCCGGACGACCTCGTCTCGCTGGCCCCCGGAGAGACCCGCCCCGGTCTCGACCCGGCCCTGCGCGCGGCCCGCGCCACCGCTTACGGGTTCGGACCCTATCCGGACCGGGCCGCGATCGAGGACGGAGCGCTGGGCGCCCGGGCGCGGCCGATCCTGTGGCTGCGCGACGGCGTCGATCTCCTGGTGCTGCAAGTCCAGGGCTCGGGGCGCGTCCGCCTGCCTGACGGCCGGGCCGTCCGGGTACTGTACGACGGCCGCAACGGCCAGCCCTACACCGCGGTCGCCAAGCTGATCGTGCAGGAGGGCCACCTGCCGCTGGAAGGCCTCACGCTGGCCCGCTGGACGACTTGGCTGCGCGCGCATCCCGAGACCGCGCGGCGGCTGATCCGCGCCAACGCCTCCTACATCTTCTTCCGCCTGGCCCCGGTGGAGGATCCGGTGCTCGGGCCGCCGGGGGCCGCCAACGCGCCGCTGACGCCCGGGCGGAGCCTCGCGGTGGATGGCGGGCTGTGGCGCTACGGCCTGCCGTTCTGGCTGGACGGGCCGTTGCCGGGCGGCGCACCGGGCGACACCGGACGCCTCGTCATCGCCGCCGACACGGGGTCGGCGATCGTCGGCCCGGCCCGGGGCGATCTGTTCGTCGGGACCGGGGCGCAGGCCGGGATCGCGGCCGGAAACCTGCGCGATTCCATAGGCTTCGTCGTGCTGCTGCCCAAGCCCGCCCGCGGGGTCGCGCCGTGAGGCCGCCACGCCGCACGCGCCGGCTGAGCGCCGGGGAGGCCCGGCTCTGGGGCGAGATCGCCAAGCTGGTGACGCCGCTGACGGGCCGGGCGACGCTGCCGCAGCCAGAGGTCGCACCTCCGGCGCCGACCGCCACCATGCCGCCGTTGACGGCGCCGATCCTGAAGCCGACCGCTTTTCCGGTGGCCAAGACGGCGCGCCCGAAGCCGCCGCCCAAGCCGGCCGTCGCCCTGCCCCAGACGGTCACCGCGGCGCCCTACCAGGCCCCGCTCCAGAGCCATGCCGCGCCGTCGGGGCTGGAGCGGCAGGCCAAAGTCGGGCTGCGCCGGGGGCGTCTGGCCGTGGAGGCGCGGATCGATCTGCACGGGATGGTGCAGGCGCAAGCCCATGCTGCGCTGACAGGATTCCTTCTGCGGTGCCGGGCCGCCGGGCATGCCTACGTGCTGGTGGTCACCGGCAAGGGGGGCCAGGAGAGGGGCGGCTCGTCCTATCCCGATGCCTTCGCGGAGCGGGGGGTGCTCCGGCGCAGCGTGCCGCACTGGCTGCGCGGCGCCGAGCTGCGCGGCATCGTGCTGGGCTTCGAGGAAGCGTCCCGGCACCATGGCGGCGGCGGCGCGCTCTACGTCAGACTTCGCCGTCGCTGAGCGCCAGCCTTCGCGCGCTCTTCGCAGGCGAGGGCGGCAAACCGCGCCGTTGCCGACTTCTTCGAAGAACTCGATATCCGGACCGCGCGCTCGCGTGGTCGAACGAAAAGTCCGAGAACAATGCCGGAGCTTCCCGAGGTCGAGACGGTGCGGCGCGGCCTGGTGCCCGCGATGGTCGGCGCCCGGTTCAGCCGCGTCACCCTGCGCCGGCCGAACCTGCGCTTCCCGTTCCCGGAGCGATTCGCGGCGCGGCTGGAGGGTCGGACCGTGACCGACCTCGCCCGCCGGGCGAAGTACCTCACCGCCGGGCTCGATTCGGGCGAGACCCTGATCATGCATCTCGGCATGAGCGGCCGGTTCGACGTGGCCCTGCCCGACGGACGCAACCTCTCCCCCGGGGACTTCTACCTGGAGGGAGCGCAGGGCACGCCGAAGCACGACCACGTCGTGATGGCGATGAGCACCGGGGCCACGATCACCTACAACGACGCCCGCCGCTTCGGCTTCATGGACCTCGTCCCGAGCGAGACCCTCGCGACCAGCCGCCACTTCGCCCGGATGGGGATCGAGCCGCTCGACGGGCTGACCGGGGCGGTGATCGCCGGCCTGTTCCGGCACAAGGTCACGCCGCTCAAGGCCGCGCTGCTCGACCAGAGCCTGATCGCAGGCCTGGGCAACATCTACGTCTGCGAGGCCCTGCACCGGGCCCGCCTCCACCCGGAGACCCCCGCCGGCCTGCTGATCAAGCCCGACGGGCGCCCGACGCCCAAGGCCAACGCGCTGGCCAAGGCGATCGTGCAGGTGCTGCAGGAGGCCGTGAAGGCCGGCGGCTCGACGCTACGCGACTACGCCCACACCGACGGCAGCGCGGGCGCGTTCCAGCACGCCTTCCGGGTCTACGACCGGGTCGGCGAGCCGTGCCGCCATCCCGGATGCCGCGGCTCGGTCACCCGGATCGTGCAGGCCAACCGCTCGACCTTCTTCTGTGCGACCTGCCAGCCGCCGGTCTGATCGCCCGGCTCTCGCGGCGCGAAACGGCATTTTCGCCACAAACCCGGCTAGGGTCGCGGATCTCGACGCGCGCACCCGGTCGCGGGCTGCCGGTCCCGGCCCGCGGCGCGGGATCGGTCGCGCGGGCCTGACGCGTCGTCCCGGGTGCCGGATCCGGGACGACGCGTCCGGTCGCCGGTTTTGCATCATCGTCGTCCCGAAGGCCGCGTGCCGGCGTTCGGGATGAGGCTCGTGACAGGAACGCGATGTTCTTCCGCCGCTCAAAGACGCCCGCGCCCGAGACCATCGCGCAGGATCCGACGGAGGGCCGCGCGCTGCCGCAGCGGCTGTCGCCGCGCTCGCCGGGCGAGGCGATCAAGCCGACCGCCGCGCCGCCGCCGCCGGAGAAGCCGGTGCGCGAGCGCAGCGGCCTCGTCGGCATCATCAGCGGCGCCCTCACCTTCGCGGTGGCGATCGCCATCGCGGCGATGATCGGGATCACCCTGTTCCAGCGCCAGGTGCGCGAGCCGGGGCCGCTCGTGGCCGACAAGGTGGTGGTGATCCCGACCCACAGCGGCACGGGCGAGATCGCCGAGACCCTCAAGCGCGAGGGCGTGATCGGCCATACCGGCCTGTTCGAGTTCGCCGCCCGCTTCGGCGGACGGCCGGCGCTCCGGGCCGGCGAGTACATGTTCAAGGCGCATGCGAGCATCGCCGACGCCCTCGACACGGTGACCACCGGCCGGCAGGTCCAGCACGCGATCACGTTCCCCGAAGGTCTCACCTCCGAGCAGATCGTCACGCGGCTCAACGACAACGACATCCTGTCGGGCGAGATCAACGAGATCCCCCCGGAGGGCTCGCTCCTGCCCGACACCTACAAGTTCGAGCGCGGCGCCACCCGCCAGCAGATCGTGAACCTGATGCGGGCCAAGCAGCGCGAGGTTCTGAACCAAATCTGGCTCCGCCGCAGCGCCGACGTGCCGGTGCGGACCCCTGCCGAGATGGTCACCCTGGCCTCGATCGTCGAGAAGGAGACCGGCCGGGCCGACGAGCGGCCCCGGGTCGCCGGCGTGTTCATCAACCGCCTCAACAAGCGGATGAAGCTGCAATCGGACCCGACCATCGTGTACGGGCTGGTGGGCGGCCGCGGCACCCTCGGGCGCGGCATCCTGCGCTCCGAGATCGACCGGGCCACGCCCTACAACACCTACGCGATCGAGGGCCTGCCGCCTGGGCCGATCGCCAATCCCGGCCGCGCCGCCCTGGAGGCGGTGGCCAACCCGTCCCGGACCAAGGACCTGTACTTCGTGGCGGACGGCAGCGGCGGCCACGCCTTCGCCGACTCGCTGGAAGGCCACCAGCGCAACGTCGCCCGCTGGCGCGCGGTCGAGAAGAGCCGCCAGGCGCCGCCGGACGCGGTGGACAAGGTCGAGCCGGGCCCCGACCCGAGCACCCCCGGTCGGGCCTCGGCCTTCGCGCCGGGCAACGCCCCGAACACCAACGCGGCCTTCGCCATCGATTCCGGCACGCCGGGCACCCGCGCCTTCGACGCCTCCGAGGGCACCCGCCTCGATCCGCTGAAGAACCGCAGCTACGATCTCGGCTCGCCCAAGACCGTCCCGGCGCTGGCCGACCCGACGCCGGCCCCGCGCGGGCGGCGGTAGGCGGAGCTTTGCGGAGCGACGGGCGCTCCCAAACGCGCCCTCATGCTGGGGTGGCGTCGCGGAGCGAAGCTCTCGAAGGAGGCCTCCGGCCGACCTCGCGATCCCTGAAGGGCTCCTTCGAGGCCGCTACGCGGCACCTCAGAGTTTGTGAGTCTTTCGGTTTTTTGCCTCTCTCGTGACCGCTCAGTCCTTGATTTGATTGAGGTCGAGAATGTCGGACATCGAAAGATTCACTGCCTCTCAGGATGAGGGTAAGGGTGGGATATCCGCCGCGTTGCCCGTCGCGCTTCGTCATTGCGAGCGTCGCGAAGCGACCCAGGGCAGCGCGCGATCTGCGAATGCGGCGTTTGACCGGGTTGCTTCACTGCGTTCGCAATGACGGCGCTCGATGATAGCTTCGCGCATACGCTCGAAGCTGCACCCGGCCGCGCGCTCTGCCCAAGAGGCCTGCTGCCTCTCGCCGCCGAAGACGTTGATTGTTCAACGATCAGGACTCGCATCGGCGTCGGACCATCCGCCTCGTCATCCCGGGGCCGCGAAGCGGAACCCGGGATCCATACCCGCTGACCGATCCAGGTCCCGCATTGTCGGCGGATCTGGGTTCCGGGCTCGCCTCCAGCGCCCCGGAATGACGGGACGGGAGCTGAGCGCTCGCGCCACGCTCGAGTCTTCAGGAGAAGGATGTTCCCTGGGTGGCGATACACCCGGAACCGTGTCCTGTGGAGACCACCGGGAATCCGGATGCGCGCTCTCGGAAGCCTGCTCGATCGGTGTTCTCCAATCCCCGTCCTCGTCCTCAAGGGCCCCACCCTTGGCGGGCCCTGGGTGGCTTGATCGCCCGCAGCCTAATCGCCGCCGTACGTTGACCGCTCCTACCTAAAGCTGCATGAGAAAGGATCGGTTCGCCTTAGGGTCAAACCATGCACGAGGGTCCTGCGCCCGGTGACGACAGCTTCGGCCGCCTCGTCGCGCTCAATGCAAAAGTCAACGCGATCAGGAACAGGGCGGAGACGGCGCTTCGGCGCGCCGAGGGCGTGCGGGCCGATCTGCACGCTCTGAAGGACAAGCTGGACCGGATACTGACCGCGCCGCCCGTCGGGTGCATGTCCTGGCCCGCCGCAGATGACCCAACCACCACACATCCCCAACCGTCATCGCAACCTCTGCTCGTCGCGCTCGACGCGATCGGACTGCAGGCGGCCAGTTTGCCCAGGCTGACGGAGGATCTTTGCGCGGCTTACGAAACAGCCCGGGAGGATGGGGACGAGGCTAAGATGCAGATCATCGGGACCGCTCTCCGGCACCTTGGACAGCACTACGCGGCGCAGATCGGACCGCGGGCTGCGGGCGTCGCCGTCAACTGAAGTGTTCTGGAGCGACGAACCGATGGGCGAGCACGGCGACACCATAAGCCAACTCGAGGCGATCGCAGCCACGCTGGGGGTTCCGGTCGCTGCCTTCTACCATTCCGGCGCGCCGCCGCCGTTCGACGGCGGCCTGTCCGAGATCCAACGCATCATGATGGATCTCCTGCGGGCTTTGGAATCCATGTCGGACCCCGAGGCCCGCAGCCGCTGCGCTGAGGCGATCGGCAAGGCGATCCTCCATGTGGAACAGCCCAAGGTCAAAACCGCCAAAACCAAAGGCCATTGACGGCTGAACGTCCGCGACCGGGCGGAGGAGCAGGGTCCGCGCGATCCCGGGACGGCGCGGAGCACCGGGTCGCCGCGCCGCGCGCGCAAGGTGGCCGCGGGATGGGCAGCCCCGAAACCTCGGCGCCGTCCGAAACGGAGCCCGATCCGGCATCCCCCCAGCCCGTCCGCCGGTTCACC
>NZ_VRVG01000059.1:0-33105 GCF_008040085.1 Methylobacterium sp. WL7
GAGCGGTCGCTGGCGATCGGCACGCAGTACGGCAGCTACGGCGCCAAGCGCAGCACCTTCGACGCCACCGGGGCGCTCGACGAGAGCGGCCAGGTCCTCGCCCGCATCACCGGCGCGGTGGCGCGGCACGGCTACGGACAGGACGCTCCGGGCATCCACATGGTCGAGGCGGGGCACCCGGTCCCCGACGAGGCCGGCATCGCCGCGACCCAGGAGGCCCTGCGGCTCGCCACCGAGGCCGGCCCGGACGACGAGGTGCTGGTGCTCCTGTCCGGCGGCGGCTCCGCCAACTGGATCGCGCCGGCCGGGGACATGACCCTGGCCGAGAAGCAGGCGATCACCCGGGCGATGCTCCGCTCCGGCGCCCCGATCGGCGAGATCAACACCGTCCGCAAGCACATCTCGCGGATCAAAGGCGGCCGGCTCGCCATGGCCGCCCGCAACGCCCGGCGGATCCTGACGCTCGCCATCTCGGACGTGCCGTTCGACGATCCGGCGGTGATCGCCTCGGGCCCGACCGTGCCCGATCCCTCGACCCTGGCGGATGCCCGCGCCATCTGCGAGCGCCGGGGCATCCCGCTGCCGGAGACGGCCGTCCGGCTCCTGAACGACCCGAACAACGAAACCCCCAAGGCCGGAGATCCCGCCTTCGCCCGGGCCGAGTACCGCATCATCGCCCGGCCGATCGACGCCCTGGAGGCGGCCGCCCAGGCGGCCCGGGACGCGGGCTACGAGCCGATCATGCTGGGCGCCGACCTCGAAGGCGAGGCCCGGGAGGTCGCGGCCGTGCACGCGAGCGAGGCCAAGCGCTACAAGGCGGCCGGGCAGCGCGTCGCGCTGATCTCGGGGGGTGAACTCACCGTCACCATCCGGGGCGAGGGCCATGGCGGCCCGAACCAGGAATACGCCCTGGCCCTGGCCGTGGCCCTCGACGGTGAGCCCGGCATCTCCGGGATCAGTGCCGACACCGACGGCACCGACGGCGGGCGCGGCCTCGCCACCGATCCGGCCGGCGGCCTGGTCGACCCGACGACCCTCGAGCGCGCCCGCGCCGCCGGCCTCGACCCGGCCGCGATGCTGGAGCAGAACGATTCGACCGCGTTCTTCGCGGCCCTTGGCGACCTCGTGAACCCCGGTCCGACGCGTACCAATGTCAACGATTGCCGCATCATCCTCGTCGGGTAGGTCTTTGAGGGGGGCGACCGGTTCGCCGGCCGCCGTGCCGGTGATCCTGGGGCTCGGCATCGCGCTCTTCGGCGCCGGCCCCGCGAAGGCCGACCTGCGTCTGTGCAACCAGACCGCCAGCAAGGTCGGCATCTCGCTCGGTTACCGGGACCCGCAGGGCTGGGTCACGGAGGGCTGGTGGGACCTGGCCCCGAAAGCCTGCGAGACGCTCCTGAAGGGGGCGCTGGCGGCGCGGTTCTATTACGTGTTCGCGGTCGACTACACCCGCGGCGGCGAGTGGAGCGGGCGCTCGCTGATGTGCACCCGCGACTCGGAGTTCACGATCCGCGGGGTCGAGGATTGCCTGGCTCGCGGCTACGACCGGAACGGCTTCTTCGAGGTCGATACGGGCGAGCAGAAGAGCTGGACGATCCAGCTCACCGATCCCAACCGGGCGGACGCGCCGGCCAAGCCTTGAGGATGCCGTCGCGCCCTTGACGCTGCCCCGGGCGGGATGCCTACACCCGCACCCAACGAACCGACGCCGTCCGGGGCCGACCCCGAGACGAGCGCTGCGGAATACCCGGAGGATCCAGCTTGAAACGCTCGCGCCGTACAAAAATCGTCGCCACCCTCGGGCCGGCCTCGGACTCGCCGGAGATGATCGAACGCCTGTTCCGGGCGGGCGTGGACGTGTTCCGGCTCAACATGAGCCACCTGCCGCGCGAGAAGCTGCCCGAGAAGGTCGAGGTGATCCGCGCGATCGAGCGCGAGGCCAAGCACCCGATCGGCATCCTGGTCGACCTGCAGGGTCCCAAGCTCCGGCTCGGCACCTTCGCGGAGGGCGCCGTGATGATCGAGACCGGCGCGACTTTCGTGCTCGACGGAGACCCCACGCCCGGCGATGCCAGCCGCTGCCACCTGCCGCATCCGGAGATCCTGGAGGCCCTGGAAGCCGGCCACGCGATCCTGCTCGACGACGGCAAGCTACGGCTGACCGTGCTGGAGACCTCGGAGAACCGGGCCGTCACCCGGGTCGAGGTCGGCGGGAAGATCTCGAACCGCAAGGGCGTGTCGCTGCCCCACACGGTGATCCCGGTGCCGGCGATGACCGAGAAGGACCGGGCCGACCTCGATGCCGGCCTCAACGCCGGGGCCGACTGGATCGCCGTCTCCTTCGTCCAGCGGCCCGAGGACGTGGCCGAGGTCAAGAAGGTCTGCGCCGGGCGTGCCCTGGTGATGGCCAAGATCGAGAAGCCGCAGGCCCTGACCCGGCTCGACGAGATCATCGAGATCTCGGACGGCCTGATGGTCGCCCGCGGCGATCTTGGCGTGGAGATGCCGCTGGAGCAGGTGCCCGGCGTGCAGAAGCGGATCACCCGCAGCGCCCGGCGCTTCGGCAAACCCGTGGTGGTGGCGACCCAGATGCTCGAATCGATGATCACGGCGCCGGTCCCGACCCGCGCCGAGGTCTCGGACGTGGCCACCGCGGTCTACGAGGGCGCGGACGCCGTGATGCTGTCCGCCGAAAGCGCTTCCGGCGCGTTCCCGGTTGGGGCCGTGGAGACCATGAACCGCATCGCCGAGCAGGTGGAGCGCGACTCGGTCTACTGGTCGATCATCCGGGCGCAGAGCGCGACGCCGGACGAGACCGCCGCCGACGCGATCGCGGCGGCCGCCCACCAGATGGTGGACGCGCTCAACCTCGACGCGATCATGGCCTGGACCAATTCGGGCTCGACGGCCCTGCGGCTGTCGCGCGAGCGCCCGAACGCCACGGTCATCGCCCTCACGCCCCGGCGGGAGACCGCCCGGCGCCTGGCGCTCGCCTGGGGCACACACCCGATCGTCACGAAGGATGCCAGCGACGTGGACGACATGTCGTTCCGCGCCGCCAAGTTCGCCGTGCGCGAAAAATTCGCCGCGGTGGGGGACCGGGTCATCGTGGTGGCGGGCCTGCCGTTCGGCACCCCCGGGGCCACGAACCTCGTGCGGCTCACCTTCATCACCCGGGAGCACGCCGAGAAGGCGTGAGACCTAATCCTTGAGCAGCGGTGCAGCCTCGCGCCGTTGCTCGCTCGCGAACCGGACGATCTCATCGGTCACGCGCTCCGCCGCCACGAAGTGGAGCATGTGACCGATCCCGGGCAGCAGCACGAGCCGGGCCCCGGGAATCGCCTTCGCCAGCGGCACCGCCTGGCTCTCGCTGCGGACGATCGGGTCCGCATCGCCGGAGATCACCAGGGTCGGGACGCGCAGGTCTCCGTAGCGAGGGCCCTGCGCCGCGAGCGCGGCTGGCAGGCCGACGAGATCCTGGACGTTGGCGAGCAGCGTCCCGGGTCTCAGCACGAGGGAGGCCCGGACCAGCTCCGGGTATCCGGGTGTCTCCGTCTGGGGCAGGAAGACCCGCTTGGCCGTTTCGGGAAGAAAATATTGGGCGGCCGGCGGCCCGATCGTGCGGCTGAGAAGCCAGGCCACGGGCGGCTTGATGGCCAGACGCCAGTACCAGGGCAGGACCAGCATCCGCGACGGCATCGGCATCGCGACCGGTGCGGCCAGGACGAGGCCCGAGACCTGCGCCGGATGGTCGAGGGCGAGCGCCAGGGCCAGGGCGCCGGCCCAGGAATGCCCGAACACCAGCGCCGGGCCGACGCCCATCCGGTCGAGCGCCTCCGCGATGATCCGGGCCTGGATCGCGGGCGCCGCCGCCTCGCCGCCGTCGATCCGGTCGCTCCACCCGAAGCCCGGCCGGTCGAAGGCGATCACCCGATAGCCAGCCGCCGCGAGCCGGCGGCCGATGCCCTCCATCGGATCGGACGCGTTGGCCGAGGCGCCGTGCAGCAGAACCACCGGCCGGCCGTTCGCCGGACCGGCCTGGATCGTCGCCAGACGCCCACTGGCGACCTCGACGAAGGGTCCCGCGGGCGGATTCGCGGCCCCGATCTTCAGGTCGATCACGAGGCTCGCGACCGCGCCCAGGCCGAGAACCAGACCCAGGACCGCGAAGGGGAGGGCGAGGAGCGTGAGGAGCAGTCCGGCCACGCGGCTCACAGGTCGCGGCCGTCAACCTCCGGGGCCAGGCGGTCGACCGCCTCGCCGATCTTCTCCATCTTCGGATAGAGCGCCCGCGCCCGGCGAAAGGCTGCGAGAGCCCGGGCCTTGTCATCGAGGGATTCGTAGATCCGGCCCATGGCGGCCCAGGCCTCGAAATGGCGCGGCTCCAGCACCAGGGCCCGGCGCAGGTCGGCGATGGCGTCGTCCTTGTCGGTCAGGAGCCAGAACACCGTGGCGCGGCGGTTCCACCCCTCCGACCAGTTCGGCTCCAGGGCGGTGACCCGGTCCATCAGCTCGGCCGCCAGGGGGAAGTCGTGGGCCGAGACGGCCTGTCGGGCGCGATCGGTGAGCAGGTCCGCGGTCGGGCTGCCGGACGCGTCGAGACGGCGCTCGATGAGCTTCGCGATGCCCTTCGCCTCGGCCGGATCCTCGCTGGCGCGCAGGCGAGCGAACAGGTCGTCGAGGCTGACCGGCTTCGGCGCCGGCTTGGCCTCGGGCGCCGACTTGACCTCCGGCGCGGCACGGCCGGGCCGTATCGTATCGGGGGCTGCGGCGGCGGGCGCCACGGCCAGAACCGGCAGGCAGACCAGGGCGGCGATGAAGCGTGTCGGCATGATGTCGGCAGAGTGTGCGCCGGTATCGCGCTCGTCAACGTGCCGCGGTGCCGCGCACGCGAAAGCAGCCGCGGCCCGGCCGGGCGCGGCTGCTTTCGCTTGACGACATCCAACTTCCCGAACGACCGGTCGCGGCCCGCCGGGAAGTCGCTCCGATGCCCGGCCGGAGCCGGGCAGACGGCCTCAGCCCTGGCGGGCCTTGAAGCGCTTCTGGGTCTTGTTGATCACGTAGACCCGGCCCTTGCGGCGCACGAGCTGGTTGTCGCGGTGACGGCCGCGCAGGGACTTGAGGGAATTACGGATCTTCATCGGTTTCTCGAGCCCGGGTGGGGCCGTCCATTCACGGGGGATCGGGAACGTGTCAGCGAGGCGGGACGCGGGGTCGCGTCCAGCGATCACGGGGCACGCATCGCGGGATGGCGCCGCCATATCAGGATTCGCCACCGCAAGGCAAGGCGTAGCAGGCACGGCGTCGCAGGCGCGGTGCCTCAGTGGACGCTGTCGGTCGCCAGGACGGCGGGGCTTTCGACCAGCTGGCGCCCGATCTCGTGCAGCAGCGCGTCCATCAGGGGCTTCAGCCGCTCGAAATCCGACTCGCCCAGGCCCTCGGCCACATTGAACAGCGCCAGCGCCAGCTCGGCGACCCGGTCGATCCCGCCCCCGGGGGCATCGATCGCGCAGAAGGTGGATTCATCGAGGAAGCCGTCGCGGCTGCTTTCGGTCACGTCGATGACGATGCCGCGGGCCTCGCTGACGATCCCGTCCGGGCTCGTCACGAAGCGGCCGCGCGCCAGGACCCAGCGGACGTCGTCAGGCGCCAGCACTGTGCGGTACTGGGCGACGTAGAGCCCGCCATGACGCTGGAGGTTCTTCACGATGGCGCCGACCCGCTGCCGGTCCTGCGGATGGACGCGATCGAAGAACAGCGCGTAGGTCGTGCCGTGGCCCGTGGCCGAGCGGGGGATGCCGAGCATCGTCGCGGCGACGGAATCGCAGCGCACGACATCGTCGGCGATCCGCCACTCCCAGGTCCCGACATTCGACGCCGCGAGGGCGCGGGCGACGATGTCCGTGTCCTGCCGCCGCGCGCGCGCATCCAAGCCCACCGATCACGCTCCGAAACAGAGAGGAAGTCCACGTCCGCGCACGCGGTAGAAGTCCTTGTCCGCGCTCGCTGTATCTGGTCGACTCACTAGCCCGGCGCACCGGCCGGCACAACGCAAACGAACCCGCGGGCCTGTCCAATCCCCGCCCATCGGTCGGGCCGGTTCAGGGGCGGGCATAGCCGCCCGCGAGCTGGCCCTTGCCGACAACCCGCCCGCGCATCGCGTCCAGCAAAGCGCCCCGGCCGGGGCTGTCGGGCAGGTCCAGCGCGCTCTCGACGGCGTAGATCTGGAACAGGTAGGCGTGGCGTCCATGGCCGCTCGGCGGATCGGGCGGCAGCCATGCCGGCCGCAGGAAGCTGTTCTTCCCGAGGCTCATGCGGGCCCCCGGCCGGTCGGGGCTCGCCAGCGCCCCCTCGTCGAGGCTGTCGTCGGAGGGCGGAACATTCCACACGATCAGGTGAACGAGCGGCTGCGGCGTGGGGCTGCCGGCATCCTCGACCAGCAGGACGAGCGTGCCGGTCCCCTCGGGCACGCCGCTCCAGGCCAGGGACGGCGAGAGGCCAGGCCCATCCGCGGTGAAGCGTGCGGGAATCTCGGCACCGTCCGCGAAGGCGGGGCTCGACAGCGTCAGCGTCTCCGGGACGTCGGCGAAATCCGCGTGGTAGGCGGTCTTCTCCATCCCGGCCTTCAGGCCGGACAGGGCCGCGCCGAGCGCGTGGGGAATCTTCTCGAGCATGGTTCGGGTCTCCGCTGCGGTCTCAACCGCGAACGGGGGCTCCGGTTCAGGCGCGGCGCTCGGCCGCGACCATGTAGTTCACCGCCTTGTCCCGGCTGGTGCGCCAGCCGTCGGTGAGGGGATTGTAGGCGACGCCGGTCGTGTCGGTGACGTCGAGGCCGCCCGCCTGGATGGCGCGGCGGAATTCCTCGGGCGTCACGAACTTCTCCCAATCGTGCGTGCCCCGCGGCAGCCAGCCCAGCACGTACTCGGCGCCGACGATGGCGAGCCCGAACGAGCGCAGGGTCCGGTTGAGGGTCGCGCCGAACAGCATGCCGCCGGGCTTCACGGCGGCGCAGGCGGTCCGCACGAAGGCGGGCATGTCGGAGACGTGCTCCACCACCTCCATGATCAGCACCGCGTCGAAGCTCTGGCCGGACGCGACCACCGCCTCGATGGTCTCGCCGCGGTAATCCACCGGCACGCCGCCGGCCTCGGCGTGGGCGCGGGCCACGGCGATGTTCTGTTCCGCGGGATCGAGGCCGGTCACCGTAGCGCCGAGCCGGGCCAGGGGCTCCGACAGCACGCCGCCGCCGCAGCCGACATCGCACAGCGTCAGGCCGTCCAGGGGGAACGGCGCCTGCGGATCCCGGCCGAACCGGCGGCAGAGCGCGTCGCGGATGTAGGCCAGGCGCACCGGGTTGAAGCGGTGCAGCACCCGCATCGGCCCGGCCTCGTCCCACCAGGTCGCGGCGAGCGCGTCGAAGCGCGCGACCTCGCCGCGATCGACGAAGCCGTCCGTCCCGGGGTTCGTGGCTGCCCTGTCCATGCGCGATCCGTTCCGTCGAGGCCGGCTAGTCCAGCCCCTCGGCCCGGACGCCCGGCCGGCGCCGGGCGATCCGGGTCGGGACGGCCGACACGGCATATCAGGGCCGCCATAGCACGGCTGCCCCGGGGCCGTCGCCGCGGCGCGCCGGCACCACCCTTCGCAGGTTCCATGCTTGGCCGGTTGTTGACACCTCAACGAGCCGCTTGTACCCGCCGGGCACTGTCCGGGACCCGCCAGCGCGGTCCGTCCCCAGTCACCGCCGGGAACCCGCGAAGAACCATCATGCCCCGTCTGGTGATGAAATTCGGCGGCACCTCCGTCGCCACGGTCGACCGCATCCGCAACGTGGCCCGCCACGTCGCCCGCGAGGTCGCGGCCGGCTACGAGGTCGCCGTGATCGTGTCGGCCATGTCCGGCAAAACCAACGAACTGGTCGAGTGGGTCAAGGACGCCAACCCGCTCTACGACCCGCGCGAGTACGACGCCGTCGTGGCCTCGGGCGAGCTGGTCACCGCGGGCCTCCTGGCGGTCGCCCTGCAGAAGGACGGCCTCAAGGCCCGCTCCTGGCAGGGCTGGCAGATCCCCGTGCTGACCTCGGACGCGCACGGCTCGGCCCGCATTGCCGAGATCGACCCGAAGAACCTTGAAGCGGGCTTCGCCAAGGGCGAGGTCGCGGTGATCGCCGGCTTCCAGGGCATCCATGCCGAGACCGGCCGGGTGACCACCCTCGGGCGCGGCGGCTCGGACACCTCGGCGGTGGCCGTGGCGGCTGCGATCCAGGCCGAGCGCTGCGACATCTACACGGACGTGGACGGGGTCTACACCACCGATCCGCGCATCGTGCCGAAGGCCCGTCGCATGGAGCGCGTGACCTTCGAGGAAATGCTGGAGATGGCGTCGCTCGGCGCCAAGGTCCTGCAGGTCCGCTCCGTGGAACTCGCCATGGTCCACCGGGTGCCGACCACGGTCCGGTCCTCCTTCGATCCGCCGGACGCCGCGCGCCCGGGCACCCTCATCTGCGACGAGGACGACATCGTGGAACAGCAGATCATCACCGGGATCGCGTTCTCCCGGGACGAGGCGCAGATCACCCTGCGCCGGGTCAAGGACAGCCCCGGCGTGGCCGCCGCCATCTTCGGGCCGCTGGCCGACGCGAACATCAACGTCGACATGATCATCCAGACCGTGTCGGGGGACCAGTCGACCACCGACATGACCTTCACGGTGCCGGCCGCCGAGTACGATCGCACCCGCGCGATCCTCGACCAGGCGAGCCCGCAGATCGGCTACGCGCAGATCGAGGGGGCCACCGACGTAGTCAAGGTCTCTGCGATCGGCGTCGGGATGCGCAGCCACGCGGGCGTCGCGGCGAAGGCGTTCCGGGCTCTGGCCGAGAAGGGCATCAACATCCGCGCGATCACCACGTCGGAGATCAAGTTCTCCGTGCTGATCGATGCGGCCTATACGGAGCTTGCCGTGCGCACGCTCCACTCGCTATACGGCCTGGATCAGGCCTGAGCCTGGGAGGGTCTCGATGAGAGCGCCCACGGCCTGACCGGAACGTCGGTTCGATGGACGAGGGCGCGCTGAAACAAGAGATCGGATCAGGGGTTGGAACCAAGTCCACTCGCGGGGCGAGCGTTCGGGGTCTCATCAGCGGATCGGGTGTCTTGAGCTAGAACAGTCACGGGCCTTTCCGCCGAACCCGGAGATCTTCCGGGGGCTCGCGGCGCGGTCCATCCGGCGCCGGACGTTTCCCAGTCGGCGCCAAGGTTGCAGGGTGGTCGACGCCAGGGCCGCTCGCCGACGTTGGAACGACGAATCGATGCCCGCTGCGCCCGGAGGCCCGCGCCTGCTGCTGCGCCGCCTCCGCGAAGCGATGGCGGAGCCGGTCAGCCCCCAGGCACGCCTCGACCGCATCGTCGTCCTGATCGCCGCCAACGTGGTGGCCGAGGTCTGCTCGGTCTACGTCCTGCGGGACGACAACACCCTCGAACTGTTCGCCACCGAGGGCCTGAACCGCGAGGCGGTCCACCAGACGCGCATGCACGCCGACGAGGGCCTCGTCGGCCTGATCGCCCGGACTGCCGAACCGCTCTCCCTCTCGGATGCGCAGAACCACCCGGCCTTCTCCTATCGGCCGGAGACCGGCGAGGAGGCGTATCACGCCTTCCTGGGCGTGCCCCTGCTGCGGGCCGGCAACACGCTCGGCGTGCTCACCGTCCAGAACCAGACCTACCGGGTCTATTCCGAGGAGGAGATCGAGGCGCTCCAGACCACCGCGATGGTGCTCTCGGAGATGATCGCCTCGGGCGAGTTGGAGGGCCTGGCGCCGGATGCCGGCACCGCCGCCCGCCGACCGGTCGTCGCCCGCGGCATCGCGCTGGCGGACGGCATCGGGCTCGGCCACGTCGTGCTCCACGAGCCGCGCGTCGTGGTGAAGACGCTGATCGCCGAGAACGTCGAGCGCGAGGTCGCGCGGCTCGACGCGGCGATCGAGGAGGTCCGCTCCGCCATCGACGCGCTGGTCGAGCGCGGCGACCGGATCGGCACCGCCGAATCGCGCGAGGTGCTGGAGACCGTCCGGATGTTCGCCCACGACAAGGGCTGGCTCCGGCGGATGCGGGAGGCCGTGGCGTCCGGATTGACCGCCGAGGCCGCCGTCGAGCGGGTGCAGTCGGACAACCGCGCCCGGATGATGCGCCAGGCGGACCCGTACCTGCGCGAGCGCCTGCACGACCTCGATGACCTCGCCAACCGGCTGCTGCGCACCTTGATCGGTCCGGAGGCCGGCGGAGCCGTCATCCTGCCCGAGAACGCCATCCTGGTGGCGCGCACCATGGGGCCGGCCGCGCTCCTCGACTACGATTCCTCGACGCTGCGCGGCATCGTCCTGGAAGAGGGCGGTCCCACCAGCCACGTCGCCATCGTGGCCCGGGCGCTCGGGATCCCGGCGGTGGGCGAGGTCGAGAACGCCTCCGCCCTGTGCGATGCCGGCGACGCCATCATCGTCGACGGCGTGGCCGGCGAGATCCATGTCCGGCCCGGCCCGGAGGTCGAGGCGGCCTATGCCGAGATGGTGCGGCTGCGCGCCCGCCGGCAGGAGCAGTACCGGGCCCTGCGCGACGTCCCGGCCCAGACCCGGGACGGGGTCCGCGTCGGCCTGCAGCTGAATGCCGGACTGCTCGTCGATTTCAGCCACCTGCACGAGACCGGCGCCGAGGGCGTCGGCCTGTTCCGCACCGAATTGCAGTTCATGGTCGCCCAACGCATGCCGTCGGCCGCGGAGCAGCAGGAACTCTACCGCAAGGTGTTCGCGGCCTCCGCCGGCAAGCCCGTGACGGTCCGCACCCTCGATATCGGCGGCGACAAGATCCTGCCGTACATGGCCAAGCTCGAGGAGGAGAACCCGGCGCTCGGCTGGCGGGCGATCCGCATCGGGCTCGACCGGCCCGCCCTGTTGCGGATGCAGCTGCGCGCGCTTCTGAAGGCCGCCGACGGCGACCCGCTCAAGATCATGTTCCCGATGGTCGCCACCGTGGACGAGTTCGTCCGCGCCCGCGGCATCGTGGAACGCGAGAAGGCCTATCTGCGCCGCCACGGCTACACGCTCCCCACCGAGTGCCGGCTGGGCGCGATGGTCGAGGTGCCCTCGCTGTTGTTCCAGATCGACGAGATCGCCAAGGAGGCCGACTTCCTCTCCGTCGGCTCGAACGACCTGATGCAGTTCCTGTTCGCGGTCGACCGCGAGAACCGCCGGGTCGCCGACCGGTTCGACCCGCTCTGCGTCGCGGCCCTGCGGGCGTTCCGGCTGATCGCCGAGCGGGCCAACGCGGCCGGTTGCCCGGTGACGGTCTGCGGCGAGATCGGCGGCCGGCCGCTCGACGCGATGGCGCTGATCGGCCTCGGCTACCGCAGCCTGTCGATGTCGCCGGCCGCCATCGGCCCGGTGAAGGCGATGGTGCTCAGCCTCGATGCGGCCGCCGTTTCGGAGCTGATCGACGCCGAGATGGTCCGGATGCACGACGGCGATTCCCTGCGCCCGGCACTCACCGCCTTCGCACACGCCCACGGCGTCCCTATCTAACCCGCGATGCCGCTCTTGCCGAAGGTTCGGCCGGGGTTGTACGGCACAGCCACGACGCTTCCCGTCGATGCGCTGCGGCTTCCGCGCTCGAAGGGAGGCGGCGTGGGGTGGGACCCTGTCTTGCCGCGTCGGTCAGCCTTACGATCCCGCGCTCCGACCCCTGAGACGAGACCACGCCCGGCCTGGAACGTCGTGCGCCGAAACCTGCAGAAACACGGGCGATGATCCCCTTTCCCACCGAGCGCCTCGACGCCATCCTGGCGCGCCACGAATTCGTCACCGCGCAGCTCGCCACCGGCGAAGGCGAATCCGAGACCGTGATCCAGCTCTCCCGGGAGTTGTCCGATCTCGATCCCGTGGTGGATGCGATCCACACCTACCGGTCGGCCCTCGCGAACCTGGCGGGCCTGGAGGCGATGATCGACGAGCCGGGCACCGATCCGGAGATGCGCGCCCTGGCGGCCGAGGAGAAGCCGGAGGCCCAGGCACAGCTCGAAGGCGCCTATCGGGCGTTGCAGCTCATCCTGCTGCCCAAGGATGCCGCCGACGAGAAGAGCGCGATCCTGGAAGTCCGCGCCGGCACCGGCGGCGACGAGGCGGCGCTGTTCGCCGGCGACCTGTTCCGGATGTACGCGAAATACGCCGAGTCGAAGGGCTGGCGGGTCGAGGTGATCTCGGAGAGCGAGGGCACCGTGGGCGGTTTCCGCGAGGTCGTGGCCGAGGTGAAGGGCAAGGGCGTGTTCGCGCGCCTGAAGTTCGAGAGCGGCGCGCACCGCGTGCAGCGGGTGCCGAACACCGAGACGCAGGGGCGCATCCACACCTCGGCGGCCACCGTGGCGGTGCTGCCGGAGGCCGAGGAGGTCGACATCGTCGTCAACGACGCCGACCTGAAGATCGATACGATGCGGGCCCAGGGCGCCGGCGGCCAGCACGTCAACAAGACGGAATCGGCGATCCGCATCACTCACCTGCCCACCGGCATCGTAGTCTTCGTCCAGGAGGAGCGGTCGCAGCACAAGAACCGCGCCCGGGCGATGTCGCTGCTGCGCGCCCGGCTCTACGACGCCGAGCGGACCGCCAAGGATTCCGCCCGGGCCGCCGACCGGCGGGCGCAGGTCGGCTCCGGCGACCGCAGCGAGCGCATCCGCACCTACAATTTCCCACAAGGGCGGGTGACCGACCACCGCATCAACCTGACCCTCTACAAGCTGGAGGAGGTCATGGCCGGCACTGCGCTGGACGAGGTCGTGGACGCGCTCATCACCGAGCATCAGGCCGAGTTGCTGGCCGCCGAAGGCATGGCCTGAGCGGCGGCGTGATCGCGGGAACGAGCCGGGGCCTGTCGCGGCGAGAGGCCCTGCGCCGGGGGATCGCCCTCCTCAGCTCCGGCGGCAACGCGGAAGCCGCGGGCGACGCGCGCTTCCTCCTGCTGGGCCTGCTCGGCCTCGAAGCCCGCGACCTCCTCCTCGACGGGGACCGGATTCTCGACGCGCAGGCCGGCGACGCCCTCGACGCAGCTTTCGCGCGGCGGCTGGCCGGCGAGCCCGTGGCCCGCATCCTGGGCGCCTGGGAGTTCTGGGGCTTGCCGTTCCGGCTGGCGCCCGAGACCTTGGTCCCGCGTCCCGATACCGAGACCCTGGTCGCGACGGCGCTCGCCTGCGCCCCGGACCGGACGGTGCCGCTCCGGTGCCTCGACCTCGGCACCGGTTCCGGCTGCATCCTGGTGGCGCTCCTGAGCGAGCTGCCGCAAGCCTTCGCCGTCGGCCTAGACCGGTCAACGGAGGCCCTGCGCATCGCCCGGCACAACGCGACCACCAACGGGGTCGGCGACCGGGCGGCTTTCGCGGTGGGGGATTGGTGTGACGCCCTCCGGGGCGGCTTCGACCTGGTGGTCTCGAACCCGCCCTACATCGTGCGCGACGTCATCCAGCACCTCGACCGGGACGTGCGCCTGCACGATCCCCGCGCCGCCCTCGACGGCGGACCAGATGGCCTCGACGCCTACCGGCGGATCCTCGATGGGGTCCGGGACGCCACGCTGCTGGCGCCGGGCGGGCGGCTGGTGCTCGAGATCGGATACGATCAGGCCGAGGCGGTGCGGGCGCTCGCGCGCGGCGCGGGCTACGCCGACCTGGGGCTCGCGCGAGATCTCGCCGGTCACGATCGCGTGCTGTCATTCGGCCTTTCATTCGGCCACACGGATGCCTAGATCCGCGACGACGATCGGTGCGCTGAGAAAATGCTTGTTGCATCTCCCTGGGAACGCTAGAGTCCGCTTGAAGATCGCGAACGGTTCGTTAAGACGGACGATTATACGGTCGGCAACGATCGCAGGTCGCCGCCCGGTTCGCTGATCCCCCGTATTGTTGGACTTGAGCGCGCGTGCGACTGCGCGGCAGTTCGACAACACTCGAACCTGACAATCGACTGGTTTCTGGCGTCTGTGCCCGGACGCGCGGTGCGAGGGATGGTCAGGCGAACGCGCGGACCGTGAGGCGGTCGACCGTGCGGCTTCACCGGGTGCATTTGGCCGGAGCGCGTCTGAAGATCGACGCCGGACGCCCCGAAGAACGTCGTTTGCGTGAACGAGGGTCACTGAAGACCGATGAGACCAAACCAGAATCGACGGATGCGCGGCCGCAACCGGCCGAAAGGTCCGAACCCGCTGACGCGCTCGTACGAATCCAACGGCCCAGACGTCAAAATCCGCGGCACGCCGCAGCACATCGCCGACAAGTACGCCCAGCTCGCCCGCGATGCGCAGGCGGCCGGCGATCCTGTGGCTGCCGAGAACTATTTTCAGCACGGCGAACACTACTTCCGGATCGTATCCGGCGCCCAGGAGCAGACCCGGCCGACGAATACCGGCGGATATGCCAGTCGCGCCTACGACGACGAGATGGACGAGGGTGACGACGACGGCCAGGGCAACGGCTCGTCGCAGAACGGCCAGCCCTACAACGGCTACGACGACGGCGACCCGGGCCAGCAGCCCCAGCCCTACGAGATGCGGCAGGACCTGAACCAGCAGCAGGACGGCCGTCAGCAGCAGGGCCGCGATCGCTTCCAGAACCGGGACCAGCGCCGCTTCGACAACAACGGCCGCCAGGATTACCGGCGCCAGGACCAGCCCCGGCAGGATTACCAGCGGCAGGATTCCCCGCGGCAGGACTATCAGCAGCGTCCCGACTACCGGCAGGACCGCCAGGATAACCGGCAGGACGGCCGGCAGGACCGCCAGGACAACCGGCAGGACGGTCGGCAGGATTACGGCCGCCAGGATTACCGGCAGGACACGCGGCAGGACGCCCGCGGCGATCAGAACCGATACGAGTCCGGGCGGTCCGAGACCGCGCGTGCGGAGCCCCGGCAGCAGGAGAGCCGCCAGGACACGCGCCAAGATGCGCGCCAGGACACGCGGCAGGACGCCCGCTCCGACGAGCGTCAGCCGCGCCGGAGCGAGCCCCGCGGCGAGGCGGTCGCCCGCAGCGAGACGCCCCGCCAGGCCGAGCCCGCGCCCCGTCGCGAGCGTCGCCGGGAGGCTGCCCCGGCTCCGGTGACGGCCGAGGATCCGGCGAGCCTGCCGGCTTTCCTGATGACCCCGCCCCGTCCGGTGGCGGCCACGACCCCGGTCGAGCAGCCGACGGCCCCGGCCCCCGAGGCCGCAGCCGAGGAGGCGCCCGTGAAGCCGCGCCGTCGACGCCGGCCGCGCTTCGAGGGGATCGCTCCGGAAGAGGGCGAGGCCCGCGCACCCGCCGAGGACGCACCGACCGAGTAAGCGGAACGCGAACGCCTCCTGAAAAAGCCGTCCCGGGACACCGGGGCGGCTTTTTGCTTGGGTCAGGCCATTCGTGTGGGGACGTTCGGCTGACGAAACAGGATGCCATCGGCTCCGAGGCCGGATCAGGCCCGCCAGTCCGGATAGGCGTGGACCCGGTGGAGAAGCCGGTGGCGTCGGCCGATTTCGCCGAACGGTGCGATCTCCCAGTCCCAGGCCTGGGCCGGGGGCGGCAGCCTCACCCCGAACGTCAGGTCGAGGCTGTCGATCACCCGCCCGGCCCGGTCTTCCGCGCGCTGCACGATGTCGGTGATCAGGCAGACCCGCGTGGTCCCGGCCGCGAGCCGGTCCAGGGCCGCGAGATGGGTCTCGATGATCTGGGTACCGAGCTGCGGCGGCGCCTCACGCCCCCGCGCTTCGTGAGCCTCGATCGGAACGATCGGGAGCTGCGACAGCAGGTTGGCCGACACGATCAGGTCCGCGGCCGCGCAGGTCTGCGCAAGTCCGGGATCGCTTAAGCCCGCGCTGATCTCGGCGGTCGCCAGGGCGACGTTGCGGTACCGGCGTGCGGCCAGCCGTGCCGGCCAGGGATGGACGGCGTCCACCAGGGTGACGCGATCGAACAGCAGCGCCAGGGCATCGAGCGGTACGTCGTCGAGGAGCCCGGAGCCGAGCACCACCACCGACCCGCGCCGGGCGCTTGCCTCGGCGGCGGCGGTGATCACGCCGCGCGCCTGGATCAGGTGCGGCGCCCAGGCCGCGCGGCAGCGGCGGGACCGGGCGTGGAGCCGGCCGCTGTGGCGTACATAGCCGAGGCGGCGCAAACGCAGCGGCGCGGGATTGGCCAGCGCCAGTGCCCACTCCAACAGCATGTGCGGGCGCTCAGGCCTCGTCGGCCGCCGCCGCCGCGGCGGCCCGGGACGCTGCGCTGCGATAGCCGGTCGCCAGCACGTAGAGCTCGCTCGAATCGGACCGGCTCGCCGCCGGCTTCACGTGGCGCACGGCCGTGAAGTCACGCTTCAGGTCGGCCAGCAGGGCGTTCTCGGTGCCGCCCTGCAGCACCTTGGCCAGGTAGGCGCCGCCCGGGGCGAGGATCTCGCGGGCGAACTCGGCCGCGGTCTCGGCCAGGCCGATGATCCGCAGGTGGTCGGTCTTCTTGTGGCCGGTGGCGTTGGCGGCCATGTCGGACAGGACGAGGTCGGCCGGGCCGCCGAGCAGCGTGGTCAGCTTCACGGGCGCCTCGGGATCCAGGAAGTCGAGGGTGATGAACTCGACGTTCGGCATCGGCTCGATCTCCAGGAGGTCGATGCCGACGACGCGTCCCGTCGTCCCCACGATCCGGGCCGCCACCTGCGACCAGCCACCCGGCGCGGCCCCGAGGTCCACCACCCGCTGGCCGGGCTTGAGCAGCTTGTAGCGCTCGTCGATCTCGATGAGCTTGTAGGCCGCCCGGGAGCGGTAGCCCTCGCGCTTCGCCCGGGCCACGTAGGGATCGTTGAGCTGGCGCTCCAGCCACCGCTTCTGCGACAGAGTCCGGCCGCGGCCGGTCTTCACCCGCTGCTTCAGGTCGCCGCGCACGCCGCCCGTGGAGCCCGCGCCCCCGCGCCGGTCGGTCATCGTGGTGTCCTCATCGGACGGCCTTCCGGTTCCAGACGCCGTCCTCCCGCATCATGTTCATCAGCAACCCTTCGCGCAGGCCCCTGTCGGCGATGCGCAGGCGCTCGGACGGGAAGGCCCGCCGGATCGCCTCCAGGATCGCGCAGCCCGCCAATACCAGATCCGCCCGGTCGCGTCCGATGCAGGGATTGTCGGCCCGCTGCTCGAGCCGGGTGTCGAGCAGATCGTCGATGGCGGCGGACACCTCATGGTCGCTCATCCAGAGGCCGTCCACCCGCCGCCGCTCGTAGCGGGCCAGCCGCAGGTGCATGGCGGCGATCGTGGTCACCGTGCCGGAGGTGCCGAGCAGGTGGAAATGCGGGGCCGTGGCCGCCGCCGCCGCGCGGATCGCGAAGGCGGAGAGCTTTTCCGCCACCTCCTCGACCATGCCCTCGAACATCCGCCGGGTCACCTCGGCGCCGCCATGGCGCTCGGCCAGGGTGACGACGCCGACCGGCAGGGAATCCCAGGCGCGGATGCGCAGGGTCGGGTCGGTGGACGGGTTGGCCGCCTCGCCGTCGAGCCACGCGATCTCGGTGGAGCCACCGCCGATATCGAAGATCACCACGGATTCCGCGTCCGGGTCGGCGAGTGCCGCGCAGCCGGTCACCGCGAGATACGCCTCGGTCTGCCGGTCGACGATCTCGAGGTCGAGGCCGACACCCCGGCGGACGCGCTCCACGAAGGCCGCGCCGTTCACCGCGAGGCGGCACGCCTCGGTGGCGATCACCTTGGCCCGGCGGACGCCCCGGGCCTGCATCTTGGTCCGGCAGATCCGCAGGGCCTCGACGGTGCGCTCGATCGCGGCCTCGTTGAGGCGGTCCGAGGTGCCCAGCCCCTCACCGAGGCGGACGATACGCGAGAAGGCGTCGATCACCCGGAACCCGCTGAAGGTCGGCTCGGCGATCAGCAGGCGGCAATTGTTGGTGCCGAGATCAAGCGCCGCGTAGGCGACGCGTCTGCGGTCGCGGCCCGGCGACGGGGCCGTCGGCTGGAGCGGCACTGCGCCGGTCGACGTGCGGGACGGCGCGGCCGCAGCGGTCTCGTCCCTCATCGGCGCGGCCGTCGGTCCTTCGGGTCAGCCAGGAGCGTCGCGCTCGGCCATTCTTGATGGAAGACCCTACAGGGTCGGTCGGGAACTGCAATGACCGATCGTCGCGACCCGCCTCAGGCCGCGTTCGTCACGCGACCGCCTTCATGGCGCCCGACCGGCGCGGGATCGGCCGCAGCAGGCTCTTGACCTGGGAATAGGGGCGGGGCCGGTTGATCACCTCGTCGAGCCGCGACCACAGGGTCTTCGGCGAAAATGGCTTGGCGATGATCTCGTTGACCCCCAGCGCGACGGCGCGGTCGACCACGTTCCGGCGCGGCTGGGCCAGCATCAGGATGATCGGGATGGTCGGGCAGGGGGAGGTGGAGGGCGTGCGCGCGAGCCGGATGAACTCTTCCCCGGACAGGATCGACAGGTCCCAGTCGATGATGCTGATGTCGGGCTTGCTCTCCGCCAGCACGCCCAGCGCCTCGGCGCCGTCCGGCGCCTCCAGCACGCGCTTGATGCCGACCCGCATGAGCATGTCGCGCACGATTCGCCGGATGTAGAGACTCTCGTCGACCACGAGGGCCGAAAGATCGGGGAAGGTCGGAGTCGCGATCATGGCCGGGTGCCGTTGCGGGGCGCGACGCGAGTCTAGCCGAACAGCCTTTGCGTTTCGCTAACGCCCTCTCGGCCAAGGCGAACGCCTGGATCGACGGGACCCGGAAGCTGCGTTGTTTACCGCAAGAAAGTAACGAAACGGGCGCGTCTTGGCGAAGAAGGTCCTTGCGGTCAAGGCCCGATTGCGTCAGGACTGGGGCGTTATTCTTGGTTACCGCGACCGGGGGTAATGATAGTGCGGGGCGTGGGCTGTCTGGGATGGCGCGCACGCGGTATTTAAGACCAGGGCGGCGGACGGTTTTTGCGAGCTTTCGATGGGACGTGGTCGTGATTTCAGGGGGCCGCAGAAGCGCGGCTTCGACGAGGCTGGCGAGCCGAGATGGCCTGATCAGGCTCCCCCCAGCGGCGGATACGGCGGTGGTGGATTCGGCGGAGGCGGTGGTGGCGGTTTCGGTGGCGGCGGTTTCGACCGCGGTCCCCCCCGGGGCGGCCCCAGCGCAGCGCCTGTGGCAACCGGGCCGGAGCGTGATGCGACGGTCAAGTGGTTCAACAAGGAGAAGGGCTTCGGCTTCGTCGAACTCGGCGACGGCTCGGGCGATGCCTTCCTCCACATTCGCGCCGTCGAGGCTGCTGGCCACGCCGACCTGATGCCGGGCACCCGGCTGACGGTCACCACGGCGCAGGGCCAGAAGGGCCCGCAGGTCACGAGCGTCACCAGCGTCGACACCTCCACGGCCGAGGCGCCCGCGCCCCGGCGTGAGTTGCGCCCGCGCACCGGCGGCTTCGGCGCCGACCGCTTCGGCGGCGGTGGCGGCGGCGGTTATGGTGGCGGCGGCGGCGGTGGTTACGGCGCCGGCGGCGGTGGTGGCTTCGGCGGTGGTGGCCGGGCTGCATCCGGTCCCTCGGTCGAGATGAGCGGCACCGTGAAGTGGTACGATCCCGCCAAGGGCTTCGGCTTCGTCTCGGTCAACGACGGTGGCAAGGACGTGTTCGTGCACCGTTCCGCCCTGTCCCGCGCCGGCCTGGAATCGCTGGCCGAAGGCCAGCAGGTCACCCTCGGCGTCGTCGATGGTCAGAAGGGCCGCGAGGCCTCCAGCATCAACGTCGAAGACTAAAGGTCTCGCGGCCGTCTTGCTGCCGCGATCCCTCGGAATTCTACAAGGCGGCGGCCCCCAACGGGGTCGCCGCCTTTCTTGTTTCGGAGCCGCCATGCACCGCGTGCTGATGCCGACGATCCTGCTGATCCTGGCGCTGGCGCCGGCGCGGGCAGAGGATTTCAGCGGCTTCTACGCGGGCATCAATGCCGGCTATGCCTGGGGCAAAGACAGGGACCGTGTCGGGACGGTGCCGAATCCGGGGTCGCGCGCCGGCTACGACCGACCCGGCGCCGGCCCGGATCTTCCGCCGAGCGCAAACAGCGCCGCAGCCGCCCTGCGGAGAGCTGGCCGCAGTGGTACCGGCACAAATGTCGGACGCTGAGCGGCGGGCCGTTGCGGCCAGGCAGGCGCGGAACTTCGTTTCCTTCGTACACAGGGCGCCCTGAAGGCTTGGATGGCCTATCCTCCGAGGCGCCCACACGCGCATCGAAGCCGCAGCAGCGCCGCCGTCGAACGAGATGCCGGTTCGGCGCGTGACGATCCGAACTTTGAGCGACTTACGATTGCAGAGCGCTTGGGAACAACTTCAAGCGGCCGGCACAACACTGGAATCGTTCCGGAACATAGCCGTTGCGAGTCGCAGTGCGCCGCTGCTAGGCCGCGGGAATGGGATCACGAAATCGGGAGATCGCGCGATGAGCGCCCGCTCCATGCCAGGTTTGACCTACCGTCTGGCGGTGGCCGGACGCGTGGTGCTGGCGGCCATCGGCGGCTACGGCATCGCGGCCCTCTCGGCGGCGCTCCTGGCCCTGGTCCTGCCGATGCCGCGTTCCGAGTCGGTCTCGACCGGGACGCTCGTGAGCTTCGCGATCATGGCCGCCGCGGTGGTCTGGGTGTTCGCGGCCCGGTCCCTCGGCCGTGCAGCGCTGGTCCTCGGCCTCGTCGCGGCGCCGCTGGCGGCAGGGCTATGGCTTGCCGGGGCGTTCACCGGGGCCACGGCTCCATGAGCAGCCCCCGGAAAAGTTTCCGGCAGTCGATGGCGTGGCTGCACACCTGGTCCGGACTCGTCATCGGGTGGGTGCTGTTCGCGATCTTCGTGACGGGGACGGCGAGCTACTATCGCACCGAGGTCTCGCACTGGATGCGGCCCGAACTGAGCGCGACTGCGGTCGATCCGGCCGCGTCCGCCAACCGCGCCGCGGCCTATCTCGGGCGCGTGATGCCGGATGCCATGGCCTGGTCGGTCCGGCTTCCCACCGCCGAGAAACCGCAGGTCGAGGTCTATTGGTGGAAGGATCCGGGCGGGCCGTATCACCACGCACTCCTGGATCCCGCGACCGGCGAAGCATCGCCCGCGCGCGAGACGAAGGGCGGCGACTTCCTCTATCGCTTCCATTTCGAGCTGGCCCTGCCGGCGCTCTGGGGCCGCTGGATCGTAGGGATCTGCGCGATGATCCTGTTGGTGTCGCTGATCACCGGCATCGTCACCCACCGTCGCATCTTCGCCGACTTCTTCACGTTCCGGCGGGACCGCTCTGCCCAGCGCGGCTGGCTCGACGCCCACAACGTCGTCGGCGTGCTGGCGCTGCCGTTCCACCTGATGATCGTCTATACCGGCCTGGTCGAACTCGGGCCGCTGCTGATGCCCTGGGGCGTGAAGGCGGCCTACCAGCACGATCTGCTGGCTTACTACGCCGAGTCCGGGATCATGGCGGCGGCACGCAAGCCCGCGGGTGAGCCGGGCGCCCAGATGCCGCTCGGCGACATCGTGGCCCGTGCCACCACGGATGGAGGCGAGCCCCCGGAGGTCGTGATGGTGACGAAGCCGGGCGATGCGGCCTCGAGCGTCACCGCCTTCTTCGAGGAGCCGCCCGGCCTCGCGCACCTGCATCCGCAGATCGTCTACGCGGGCGATACCGGTACTGAGCTGTCCCGGACCGGCGAGGCCGGCGGCGCGACCCGCACCGGCGCCGTGATGATCGGCCTGCACGAGGCGCACTTCGCCGCCGCGCCCCTGCGCATCCTGTTCTTCCTCTGCGGCGTGATGGGTGCCGCCACCATCGCGTCGGGCCTCGTGCTCTGGACCGTGGCCCGGGCGCCGAAGGGCGCGAACCCGGCGGGCTTCGGCCTGCGCCTCGTGCGCGTGCTCAACCTCGGCACGATCGCCGGGCTGCCTACGGGGCTGGCCGCCTACTTCCTGGCCAACCGGCTGCTGCCCCTCGACCTCGCCGGCCGGGCGGATTGGGAGGTGCGCGCCTTCTTCGGAGTCTGGATCCTCGCGGCCCTGGCCTCGGCTCTGGCCCCCAGCGCGAAGGCCTGGCCGGCCGGGCTCTCGGCGGCGGCGCTCGCCTTCCTGGCGATCCCGGCCGTGGATGCGGTGACCGTCGGCCAAGCCCGCTTCCTGGGCTTCGACGCGGCGATGCTCGCGGTGGCGATCCTGCTCGCCGTCGGCGCCCGCTTCGCGGCCAGGCGACCGGGTCGGGTTCGGGCGGCCAAGCCGGCACTGTCACGGACGGTGGAAGCGTGACCGCCGCCGCCCTGGCGCTGAGCCTGTGCCTCAGCTTCTCGAGCTTCGCCGCCCTGGCACTCAGCCTCGACCGGCATCACCGCGCCGTGTTCCGCGTGCCCGCGCCCCGGAGCCGGACCAGGAGCCTGCGCGCGGCCGGATGGTCCGGGCTGGCGGTGTCGTTCGCAGCATCGGTGGCCTGCGCCGGCTGGAATTTCGGCCCGGTCCAGTGGATCGGCGCCCTGACCGGCGCCGCGCTGCTGGTCGTGGCGGTGATGTCCTACCGGCCGGCGTGGTTGCGGGCCGCCGCCGTGGCCGCCCTGCCGCTGGCGATGCTCGCGCTGCCGTTCGCGCTCGGGTCCTGAGACGCGGGCACACCGGCCAAGCTAACTCTCAAGGTCAGCGATATGGCATGAGAATAATGCCAACGTATTGGTCGATCCGACCGCGGCTTCAGCGGGCATCCGAGGGGTTTTCACGCCTGAACCACCGAGTCCCGGGTTGACGGACACTTGTCCTGTCGCGATCCTGACCGGGAGGGCGTAGGATCCGCCCGCTCGCGCACTGGCCAAAAGTCCACCTTGATTCGGCACGCCAAAAGCCATTGGCTGCCACCAGAGCCGAACCGGACGCCGCCGATCGAATCGGCCGTCCGCGTGCCAGCTTCAGCCCAAGAGCCGCGGTTCGCGAGGCCGGGGCCTACGGAGGGAACAGAGCCATGAACAAGCCGGAATTTCTCGGCGACGCCCGGACCAAGTCGCCCTTCTCGGCCCGCTACGACAACTTCATCGGCGGCCAGTGGGTCGCCCCGACCGCCGGCCGCTACTTCGAGAACACCTCGCCGATCACCGGCAAGGTGATCTGCGAGGTTGCCCGCTCCGACGCCGCCGACGTCGACAAGGCGCTCGATGCCGCCCACGCGGCCAAGGAATCCTGGGGCCGCACCGCCCCGGCCGAGCGCGCGCGCATCCTCAACAAGATGGCCGACCGGATGGAGGAGAACCTCGATCTGATCGCGCTGGCCGAGACCTGGGACAACGGCAAGCCGATCCGCGAGACGACCCACGCCGACATCCCCCTGGCGATCGACCATTTCCGCTACTTCGCCGGCTGCATCCGCGCTCAGGAAGGCTCGATCTCCGAGATCGACCACGACACGGTGGCCTATCACTTCCACGAGCCGCTCGGCGTCGTGGGCCAGATCATCCCGTGGAACTTCCCGATCCTGATGGCGGTCTGGAAGCTCGCCCCGGCGATCGCCGCCGGCAATTGCGTGGTGCTCAAGCCCGCAGAGCAGACCCCGGCCTCGATCCTGGTGGTGATGGAACTGCTCGCCGACCTGCTGCCCCCGGGCGTCATCAACATTGTCAACGGCTTCGGCCTTGAGGCCGGCAAGCCGCTGGCGTCGTCGCCGCGCATCGCCAAGATCGCGTTCACCGGTGAGACGACCACCGGCCGCCTGATCATGCAATACGCCTCGCAGAACCTGATCCCGGTGACGCTGGAACTGGGCGGCAAGTCGCCGAACATCTTCTTCGCCGACGTGGCCAACGAGGACGACGACTTCTTCGACAAGGCCCTCGAGGGCCTGACGATGTTCGCCCTCAACCAGGGCGAGGTCTGCACCTGTCCGAGCCGGGCGCTCGTGCACGAGTCGATCTACGACCGCTTCATGGAGCGGGCGGTGAAGCGCGTCGAGGCGATCACCCAGGGCTCGCCGCTCGATCCCGCCACGATGATCGGCGCCCAGGCCTCGGGCGAGCAGATGGAGAAGATCCTCAGCTACATCGACATCGGCCGCCAGGAAGGCGCGGAGCTGCTCACCGGCGGCGCACGCAACGTCAAGGACGGCGAGCTGGCCGAGGGCTTCTACGTGCAGCCGACGGTGTTTCGCGGCCACAACAAGATGCGGATCTTCCAGGAGGAGATTTTCGGGCCGGTCCTGTCGGTCACGACCTTCAAGGACGACGCCGACGCGCTGGCGATCGCCAACGACACCCTCTACGGCCTCGGCGCCGGAATCTGGACCCGCGACGGCACCCGCGCCTACCGCTTCGGCCGGGCGATCCAGGCCGGCCGCGTCTGGACGAACTGCTACCACGCCTACCCGGCCCACGCGGCCTTCGGCGGCTACAAGCAGTCCGGCATCGGCCGCGAGACCCACAAGATGATGCTCGATCACTACCAGCAGACCAAGAACATGCTGGTCAGCTACTCGGCCAAGAAGCTCGGATTCTTCTGAGTCCTGGTCCGGGTTACCCCCGAGCCGACTTCACCCCGGCCTCGCGGCCGGGGTTTTTCTTTTGGGGGCCGGGTTTGCTGCCGAACCGGGCCGCGCCGTAGAAATCCGAACCCCCGCACGCATATCCAACAGCCAGCAGGGGAGTGAAGCATGACCGCCGTTTCCACGAACGACGCCACCACGGCGGAGCAGGCTGGTGTCGACGGCACACCCCTGAGGGTCACCGCGACGCCGGCGGCGCTGGCACTGATCGACGAACTCCGGTCCGAATACGGGCCGGTGATGTTCCACCAGTCCGGCGGCTGCTGCGACGGGTCCTCGCCGATGTGCTACCCGCTCGGCGACTTCATCATCGGCGACGGCGACGTCCATCTCGGGCAGGTCGGCGGCGCGGATTTCTACATCTCCCGGTCTCAATTCGCGGTCTGGAAGCACACCCACATCCTGCTCGACGTGGTGCCGGGGCGCGGCGGCATGTTCTCTCTGGAAAACGGCCGCGAAAAGCGCTTCCATATCCGCTCGCGCCTGTTCACCGAGGCCGAGAATCGGGCGCTCGACGGCGCCTGCAAGCTCTGAGCGAGGCAAGATGGCGACCGTAAAGCTGTGGAGCGATGCCGAAGCCGAGGCCCACCCGCGGGTGCGGGCGGTTTTCGCCGACATCCGGGCGACCCGGGGCTCGGACTTCGTCAACAACTTCTGGCGCGGACTTGCCAACGATCCGGGCCTTCTGGAGCGCACCTGGGCGAGCCTCAAGGTCGTGATGGGCCCGGGCAGCCTCGATCCGCTGACCAAGGAGCTGGTCTACATCGCGGTCTCGATCGCCAACGGCTGTCCCTATTGCATCCACTCGCACACCGCCGCGGCCGGCGCGAAGGGCCTGACCGCGGAGCAGCACGGCGAGTTCCTGGCGGTGGTCGGGATGGCGAACCAGACCAACGCCCTGGTCAACGGCCTGCAGATCCCGGTCGATTCCGCGTTCAAGGTCGGCGAATCATGAGCGACGCATCCGAGGCATCACGGCCGGGCCTTGTAGTCCTGCGCGAGAGCGCGCCGTTCCGCGGCAAGCAGGGGCACATCTACCGCCCCGCGATCTCGGCGGAGGCGGTGGGCGCCAAGGCGTTGCATCTTCAGCTTCTGGAAATTCCGCCCGGCGAGCGCGCCCACGCCCACAAGCACGAATCGCACGAGACCGCGATCCACGTCCTCTCGGGGATCTCGGGCTGCTTCTGGGGCGAGCGCCTGGAGCACCACGCGATCGCGGGAGCCGGCGAGTTCGTCTACATCGCCGCCGACGTGCCGCACCTGCCCTACAACCGCAGCCGGACCGAGCCGGTCACGGCAGTGATCGCCCGGACCGACCCGAACGAGCAGGAGAGCGTGGTCCTGCTGCCGGAACTCGAAGCCGGTGTGGATTGGTCGAAGGCCGAGGGGTAGGCTTTCGGTTTGTTCGCGCGGGCCAGTGAGGCGGCCGTTACCGGGGCAAACGCCTTTCCACCCACCCCCCTCATCGTGAGGTGCCGAAGCAAAGCGGAGGCCTCGAAGGAGGCCTCCAGAAGTCGCTGAGGCATCTGGAGGCCTCCTTCGAGGCACGGCGATCTTCGATCGCCGCGCACCTCAGGATGAGGGTGTGCGTGGGAAAACTCGGCGTCACACTCGCCTGGCTCTTTCCGCCTCAGCGCTACCGCTGCTCGATGCGCTCGTTGGCCAGCCGCTCGGCGCGGGTGCGCTCGTCGCCGCTGAGCCCCGACAGCGTCTGGTCGAGCCAGGCGTCGGACAGGCCCTGCGCGGCGGCGGCGAGGTTCCAGGCCGCGGCTTCGATCAGGTTCTTGGATACGCCCCGGCCCACCGCGTAGAGCCGCGCAAGCCGGTTCTGCGCGATGGCGTTGCCGCGCGAGGCCGCGTGCAGGAAGTAGCGGGCGGCCGAGCGCTCGTCCTTGGTCACGCCGTTGCCGTTGAACAGCAGGATCGCGTACTCGACCTCGCTGGCGAGGTCACCGTTGTCGGCCCCGCGCCGGAACCACTGGGCCGCCTGGCTCGAATCCTTCGCGACGCCGCGGCCCTGGAGGTAGAGCACGCCCAGGTCGTGCTGGGCGGGGCCGATCTCGGCATCGGCGGCCTTGCGGAACTGCGTGGCGGCGGCCGCCTCGTCGGCGGTGGCGCCGGTGCCGATCAGGATCAGCCCCAGATTGTAGGCGGCCGTGGACGAGCCCTGGGCCGTGGCCTGTTCCAGCCAGCGCCGGCCGGCCTTGGGATCCTTGGGCATGCCGCGCCCGTCGAGCGCCATCAGGCCGAGCGACGACATCGCGGCGGCGTCGTTCTGGGCGGCCGCGAGGCGGTACCACTCGGCGGCCTTGACCGGGTTCTGCTTGATGCCGAGCCCCTGGTTGTAGAGCTCGCCCAGCAGCGTCATCGCGGCCGCATCCTTGGGATTGGCCTCGATCCGCTTGGTCGCCTCCCGGAAGGCGGTGACGTACTGGCCGCGCTGGTAGGCACCGTAGGCGAGGTCCGCCGGCTGGCCGCTGGCGGGCGGGACCGCGCCCCGGGAATAGTTCGGCGTGTAGGGGCTCGGAAGCTCCGGCATCGCGGTCTTGTCGGTCGGGGCGACGATCTTGGCCGGATCGAGCGGGCTGGGCGCGGCGAGCGCCGGCAGCGCCGCGGCCAGGGATGCCGCAAGAACCAGGACGCGCAGACTCACGCGGCCCGCTCCGCGATCGCGGCTTGCGCCCGCGCGACGACGTCAGTCCCGGGCAGCCACAGGCCGCTCTCCAGACCGACGAACTCGGCCCCGGTGGCGACCAGGGGGCCGATCTCGTCCGCCGTCGCGGCCACCGCGACGCAGGGCGTCTCGAAGATCTCGGCCCACCATTCGGCGCGCGCCAGCACGGTGTCGGCCTCCGGGGCGACACCGTCCGGATAGAGACCGCCGAACATCAGGTAATCGATGCCGGCCTCGCCCGCCTCCATGGCACCGTGCTTGGTCTCGATGCCGCCCGCTCCGAGGATGCGACCCTCTCGGAGACGGTCGCGCAGGTCCTTCAGGTCGCGCGGCTTGTCGACATGCACCCCGTCGGCGCCACCCCTCGTCGCCACCGAGACGAGGTCGCCGGTGAACCCCGGGCAGGCCACGACGAGGGCCGCGCCGGCTTCTTGCGTGATCGGCGCGACCTGCTTCACCCGGGCGGTGAGCCCGCGCTCGTCGGTGGCGGCGAGCCGCAGGATCACGGCCGCGACGTCGCCCGCCGCGCAGGCCGCACCGAGTGCGGCCGCGAAGGCGTCGATGCCGTCGGCATCCAGGTTGTGGGGCCCGAGGAGGGCGAGGCGCTGGTTGCTGCTCATTGGGCCGGCCGGCGCGTCAACGCGCGCCGATCTTCGGGTCCAGCGCGCCGCTGGCGTAGCGCTTGGCCATTTCGGAGACGGAGACCGGGCGGATCTTCGAGCCCTTGCCGGCGGTGCCGAACTCCTCGAACCGCTGCTTGCACAGCTTGGTCATCGCATCCATCGCGGGCTTCAGGTACTTGCGCGGATCGAACTCGGACGGGTTCTCGGTCAGGATCTTCCGGATCTGGCCGGTCATCGCCATGCGGTTGTCGGTGTCGATGTTGATCTTGCGCACGCCGTGCTTGATGCCGCGCTGGATCTCCTCGACCGGGACGCCCCAGGTCGGCTTCATCTGGCCGCCGTACTGGTTGATGATGTCCTGCAGGTCCTGCGGCACCGAGGACGAGCCGTGCATGACCAGGTGGGTCGTCGGCAGGCGGCGGTGGATCTCCTCGATCACGTTCATCGCCAGCACGTCGCCGTCAGGCTGACGGGTGAACTTGTAGGCGCCGTGGCTGGTGCCCATGGCGACGGCGAGGGCGTCGACCTTGGTGGCCTCCACGAACTTCACCGCCTCGTCCGGGTCGGTGAGCAGCTGGTCGTGGCTGAGCACGCCCTCGGCGCCGTGGCCATCCTCGGCCTCACCCTGGCCGCTCTCCAGGGAGCCGAGCACGCCGAGCTCGCCCTCGACCGAGACGCCCGCCCAATGGGCCATCTTGGTGACGTTGCGGGTGATCTCGACGTTGTAGGCGTAGTCGGCCGGGGTCTTGCCGTCGCCCTTGAGCGAACCGTCCATCATTACCGAGGTGAAGCCGTACTGGATCGCGGTGGCGCAGGTGGCCTCGTTGTTCCCGTGGTCGAGATGCATGCAGACCGGGATGTGCGGGTAGATCTCGACCAGGCCGTCGATCAGCTTGGCCAGCACCACGTCGTTGGCGTAGGCGCGGGCGCCGCGGCTGGCCTGCAGGATCACCGGCGAGTCGGTGGCGTCGGCCGCCGCCATGATCGCCAGGCCCTGTTCCATGTTGTTCAGGTTGAACGCCGGCACGCCGTATTCGTGCTCGGCCGCGTGGTCGAGGAGCTGCCTGAGGGTGATCCGTGCCATGGTCTCTTATCTTCCCGCTTGCCGTCCGGCGATCCGCCCGATCGCCGGAGGCGCCTCAATTCGCGTTCGTTCCGTTGTATAGATCGGTCTGCAGCAGAGCGGGAGGCGCCTTCCGGCGGCGCCTCCGGACCGTTCAGCCCTTCGCCCGCAGCGCCTCGACGCCCGGCAGGGCCTTGCCCTCCAACCATTCGAGGAAGGCCCCGCCCGCGGTGGAGACGTAGGTGAAGGCGGCGGCCACGCCCGCATGGTTGAGGGCGGCCACGGTGTCGCCGCCGCCGGCGACCGAGACCAGCTGGCCGGCCTCGGTGCGCGCGGCCGCGTGCTTGGCGGCGGCCACCGTGGCGGCGTCGAAGGGTGCAAGCTCGAAGGCCCCGAGCGGGCCGTTCCAGACCAGGGTCTTGGCGTCGTCGATGGCGGCGTTGATCTCGGACACCGAGCGCGGGCCGGCATCGAGGATCATGCTGCCCTCCGGCACCGAATCCACCGGTACGGTCTCGTGCGGGGCCTGGGCCTTGAATTCGGTCGCCGCCACCGCGTCCACCGGCAGGATGATCCGGCAGCCGGCCTTGTCCGCGGCCGCCAGGATGCGCAGGGCGGTCTCGGCGAGGTCCTTCTCGCACAGGGACTTGCCCACCGCCTTGCCCTGCGCGTGCAGGAAGGTGTTGGCCATGCCGCCGCCGATCACCAGCATGTCGACCTTGGCGACGAGGTTCTCCAAAAGGTCGATCTTGGACGACACCTTGGCGCCGCCGACCAGCGCGATCACCGGCCGCTGCGGCGCTTCGAGGCCCTTGGTCAGGGCCTCGAGCTCGGCCTGCATCTCGCGGCCCGCATAGGCCGGCAGGCGATGGGCCAGGCCCTCGGTGGAGGCGTGGGCGCGGTGTGCCGCGGAGAACGCCTCGTTGACGTAGACGTCGCCGTTGGAAGCGAGCGCGTCCGCGAAGGCCGCGTCGTTCTTCTCCTCGCCGGAATGGTAGCGGGTGTTCTCCAGGAGCAGGACGTCGCCGTCCTTCAACGCGGCGACGGCCCGGGCCGCGTCGTCGCCGACGCAATCGGCCGCGAAGGCGACGGTGCGGCCGAGCGCGCGGCTCAGCGCCGGAACCACCGGCTCCAGGGATTCCTTCGGCTCGCGCTTGCCCTTGGGGCGGCCGAAATGGGCCAGCAGGATCACCCTAGCGCCCCTCTCGGCGACCTCCCGGATGGTCGGGACGACGCGCTCGATGCGGGTCGCGTCGGTGACGCGGCCGTCCTCCATCGGAACGTTGAGATCGACGCGCATCAGCACGCGCTTGCCCGTCAGGGCGCCGGCGTCATCGAGGGTGCGGAAGGCGCTCATGCGGTCCTGTGCGGGTCGAGGGCTGTTATTGGACGGTGGTGCCGGACGTGGCGGCCGGCGCCGGGATCAGGCGGTCGAGGTTGAGGCGCTGCACCGCCACCATCAGCACGACGGTGAGGATCGCGGTGATCACGGCGGTGAGCACCAGCGCGCCGGTGCCGGGCAGGCGCCGGGTCCGGTCGGCGAGCCCACGCATCTCGGTGCGCAGGGCCGCGAGGTCGGATTGCCGGGCGGATTCATTCATCCGGTTGGCGGCGTTCTCGACCTTGTCCTCGACCCGCGACAGCAGGGACTCGGAGCGCGCGTACTTGTCCTCGATCCGCGAGCACTTGTCCTCGATCCGCGCGAGCTGGTCGAGGAGGTGGCTCGCCGGCAGCCCCTGCGCGGGCGCCGTCGCCACCGGGGCGGCCGTCGCCAGCGGTGGCGGCGAAGTGACGGGTCTGGGCGTAGGCGTCACGACGGCGCCCTGTCCGCTCGACGTGCCCTGCGAAGCGTCGGTCATCCCGGGATGATCCCCTGGTTCGAGGTAAGGCCGTTCGGTCGAAGCGGCGCCCGCCGATCCGGTCCGGACCGGCGGGCGTCAAAGGTCTTCAGATGAGCTTGGCCATCGCCACGGCCGTGTCGGCCATGCGGTTCGAGAAGCCCCACTCGTTGTCGTACCAGGTCAGGATGCGCACCAGAACGCCATCCATCACCTTGGTCTGGTCGAGGTGGAAGGTGGACGAGTGCGGATCGTGGTTGAAGTCGATCGAGACGTTCGGCTGGTCGGTCACCCCGAGCACGCCCTTGAGCGGGCCGGCGGCGGCGGCCTTGATCGCGTCGTTGATCTCCTGGACCGAGGTGGCGCGCTTGGCCGTGAACACCAGGTCCACCGCCGAGACGTTCGGGGTCGGCACGCGGATCGCGGTGCCGTCCAGCTTGCCCTTCAGCTCGGGCAGGACCAGGCCCACGGCCTTGGCGGCGCCCGTGGAGGTCGGGATCATCGAGAGCGCGGCGGCGCGGCCCCGGTAGAGATCCTTGTGCATCTGGTCCAGCGACGGCTGGTCGTTGGTGTAGGAGTGGATCGTGGTCATGAACCCGCGCTCGATGCCCACGGCCGCGTCCAGCACCTGGGCGACCGGCGCCAAGCAGTTGGTGGTGCAGGAAGCGTTCGAGACGACGAGGTGCTCGGCGGTCAGCTTGTCGTGGTTGACGCCGTAGACCACGGTGAGGTCGGCGCCGTCGGCCGGCGCCGAGACCAGCACGCGCTTGGCGCCGGCGTCGAGATGGGCCTTGGCCTTGTCCTTCGCGGTGAAGATGCCGGTGCACTCGAGCGCGATGTCGACGCCGAGATCGCGGTGCGGCAGCTCGGCCGGGTTGCGCACGGCGGTGACCTTGATGCGCCGGCCGTTGACCACCAGGAACTCGCCGTCCACCGCGACCTCGCCGGGGAACCGGCCGTGCACGGAATCGAAGCGGAGCAGGTGGGCGTTGGTCTCCACCGGGCCGAGATCGTTGATCGCCACGACCTCGATGTCGGTCCGGCCGGATTCCGCGATGGCGCGCAGGATGTTGCGGCCGATGCGTCCGAACCCGTTGATGGCAACCTTCGTCACGGTGTGACTCCTTCCTGCTGCGGAGCACCGCGCACCGGGCCGGTCGCCCGGTCCTCGGCGCAGTGTCGTTCGTGTGGCCTCATCCTGTCCGAAAGCCGAAACCCGCCTTTCGGGATGACGCCGGGGCGGCCCGCCTCCAGGCCGACCGGGCGGGGCCGATCTGGGCGGGCGGGTTTGAACCTGCGATGAACCGGGCCGCGAGAGGCCGGGCCGCTCCGGCCGCGCCCATCGGATCCGACGGCGTTGGCTGAGGCCACGGGACTGTCACGGATCGGCCTTCCAGCCTATCTGAAGCGGCCCCTTCCGGGAGCGCGCGGCTGTCTAACATGGCGTCTCCACCTGTCAAACGCACGCCCGTGACAAACACGGGCCTATTCCACATCCAATAGACAGGGTTGTGCGGCGGCGATTGCTGAGCCGTAACGGCGTGGACACGCACCAACATTTCGGACTGGAATTCCGGACGCATCCGGCCGAAACTTACGGCCCCGAAGCATCGTCGCCTGAAAGCCCGCGCGGTCGGGACGATGCGCCCGGCGAGCGGAGCCCCATGGCCGACGACAGGACGGACCCGAACCCCATCGACGCGGCCTTCGCCCGGCTCGACGCCGCGTTGAGCCGCCTGGACGCGGTGGTGGCCCGCCGCCTGGAGGCCGAGGCCGAGGCCGAGCCCGACGACCGGGACGCCGAGCTGGCGCTGATGGACGAAGACCGGGCCCGGCTCGCCGCCGCCCTCGACGCCGCCAGCGCGCATCTGGCCGATGTCGAGGCCACGACCGGACTGGTCGGCCAGCGGCTCGACCGCGCGATCCAGACCGTCCAGGGCGTGCTCGGCCGGGCCTGACCGGTTCCGTCCAGCGCCGCCGTCCATCGGAGCGATCCTTGCCTCAGATCAACGTGACCATCGACGGAAAGCTCTACCGCATGGCCTGCGGCGCCGGCGAGGAGGCCCACCTCACCGGGCTCGCCGAGGGTTTCGGCGCCCGCATCGGCGAGATGCGCCAGAGTTTCGGCGAGATCGGCGACATGCGCCTCCAGGTGATGGCCGCCCTGACCATCGCCGACGAGCTGGCCGAGCTGCGCACCCGCCACGCCGCCCTGGAGGCCGAGACGGCGGAGCTGCGCAAGACCGCCGACGCGGCAGAGCGCAGCCGCGCGGAAGACGCCGCTCGCGCCGTCGACGGGATCGGGCGGGCCGCAGAGAGGATCGGGAAGCTGGCGGATTCTTTGGGGGGGAGCGGCGTGGGGA